>CASGAH010000001.1 GCA_949299375.1 uncultured Eubacteriales bacterium
AAAGAAGTAGAAAAATTAAATGCTAAGGCAATAAAAGCAGAGTCAAAACTTGCTGAGGCTAGAGCAAAATATGAAAAAGCAAGTAACATTTATAACGGAAATGAAGAAATTGATGAAAGAGAAAGAGTTTAAAGCTGGCTTATAGAATTGTGTTTGAATTTAACTAACAAAAATTTTAAAAATGGAGAATTCAAATCAATCTGCTCAGTTTTTTTCTTTTTTAGTAACATGTGTGGGAGATTGCATATCCAGCCAGCTTGTATGTTTGGCTTGAAGGTTCGGCAACCATTGGTTCCACGTGGAAATAGAACGGCACGACGGCTTCGGCCTCCACTTCGCGAAGCCGGTCCAGATACTGCTGGCGAAAGAAAACGCGCTCCTCGGTGTCATCCCCCAGATCGACAACCGCAATCTTTGGCTTTTCAATCAGCTGAAAGCGGCGCAGTCCCCAGGCAATCCCCCCATCCCCGATGTCTCTTGTGACATATTTTGCGTTCCGGAGAATCAGAGGGCTGCTGTTTCCCATTGCGATTCCGTATTCTACATAGTTTAACATTTCAAGATCGTTCACACTGTCCCCAAAGGCATACGTATGTTCTCTGTCAATGCCAAGCTCGCCAAGGAGCAGTGCGATCCCTGTCGCTTTTGAATGTCCTCTGGGAAGAACCTCCACAAAGGGCGCATCGTCATGTTCGACCAAGTCAAATCTTTGCCTGACATATTTTAAGACCGACTCCATGTCACTGTCTTCCTGTCCGAAAAGAGAGTATTTGTTGACAACCGTTTTTCCCGGAATGTAGGGGATGAGACGATGCCCCATCTTCTCCTGCATATATTTCGAAAAAGACTGATACGTTTCATTTTCCGATTGGGTATCATAGTAAATCCACTCCGGTCCTTCCAGCACACAGGACACCTTTGCCTCCCTGCACCGGCGAACCAGTTCATCGGTCATTTCCTCCGGAATCGAATGGTTGTACAGCACCTTTCCCTTGTATTCCACATAAGTCCCCGCCCCGCACACATAGGCGGGAAATCCCATCTCTTCCAGCTGAGGATCCATCATCGCCCGGCAGCGCCCGGTACAGATCGCAGCGATTGCGTCAGTTTTCTCAAGCAGCTTCAGCGCCCGCCTTGCACTCTCCGGAACACCCTTTTCCAGAGAGAGCAGTGTTCCATCAATATCAAAAAATACAGCTTTGGACATATCCTTCCATCTTCCTTTCCAGAGTTTCGGCGTCAGAGACAGCGCCTGCTTTTTAAAATGCAGTATCCATTGTCCTCCAAAACGACTTCTTTTCCGCAGCACGTTTGAGATGGCACTTCTGTGAACACCCTCTTTTCCGGAAGCTTTACTGTCTGCTTTTGATGACTAAAATTCAAAAGAAACGCGTACTCCCAGTTGTCATTGAACCGTCTCTGCACGGTAACGCCTTCCGGCAGATTGTCCCATGCAATCTGACGAAGCTCGCTTCCGGACACAAGATTCCGGTAAAAATCATCCAGGAATTTCTGCTCCGGCACAGAGGCAATGTAACAGCAGATTCCTTTTCCGTAACGGTTCCGGGTCACCACCGGCGTTTCGCGGTAAAAATCTTTTCCGTATGTTCCGATCACCTCGCACTGTCCCAGCGGGTGAATCCGTTCGCAGTATGTACTGCACATATATGTGCAGCACAGATCTGTGCTGCGCATTTTGTCCATCTCTATGCGGATTTCATTTGTCTCTCCCGCAAAGAGTGCATCGACTTCCTCCGCCCAGACGCCTGTCAGCTCCTGTAATCCATCTCCCGGAAATCCGCCCAGATAGCAAAGGTCGTTTTCGTTGACGTATCCCGTTCCGCACGTGAGGATGAGCGTTCCCCCTTGTCGGACATATTCTTTCAGTCGCGCGCCCATTCCTTCTTTCACCATATAGAGAAATGGCGCGGACACAATTTTGTAGGAGGAAAGCTCGCTGTCAGCGCAAATGATGTCGACAGGAATTCCAAGCTTCCAGAATGCCTCGTAGTGGGACAGACACGTTTCCGGGTAGCGTTTCTGTCTGGAAAATCCCTGCATATCGTCAATGGCCCACCAATTTTCCCAGTCAAACAAGACAGCCGCTTCCCCGTTTCCCGCTGTTCCTACAATCTCATCCAGCTCCCTCAGACGCTTTCCAAGTGCGCTGACTTCACGGAAAACGCGAGTATCTTCTTTTCCGTAATGGTCTACGACCGCACCGTGAAGTTTTTCGGAAGCGCCCCTTCCTTTTCTCCACTGAAAATACTGAACGCTGTCCGAGCCGTGCGCAATGGCCTGCATCGCGGAGAGTTCATGGACGCCGGGCTTTTTGAGTTTGTTGACGTCTTTCCAGTTGACAAGACTTGGCGTGCTCTCCATCAAAAAGAACGGGCGCCCCTGTTTCAGGGAGCTCATCACATCATGCATAAAGCTGACTTCCCGGGCAATTTTCCAGTCTTTTGTATTCGGATTTCCCCACTCCGGGTAGCTGTCCCAGGAGACAAGATCTGCATACGGCGCGATGTCCCACACATTCAGTCCCGAATACAGATGCATCAAATTGGTCGTCACCGGAATGTCTGGCGTAACCTTTTTTAGTGCCTCCACTTCGTTTCGGAAAAAATCTGCCGTCTGTTGTGACACAAACCGCCTCCAGTCCAGATTCATTCCGTGAATGAATTCCTCCCCGCGGAAGGAGGGGGAGTCGATTTCCTCAAAATCCGAGAACCGGTGGCTCCAAAAGGACGTCCACCACTGTTCATTTAAGGCTTCGATGTCATTGTTGTATTTTTTGCGGAGCCATTGCCGGAACGCCTGCTGGCACAATTCACAGTGGCATTCTCCCCCGTATTCATTGCTCACATGCCACATCGCAAGCGCCGCATGGTTCCCGTAGCGCTTGGCAAGCATCGTGTTCATTTCCCGCACTTTTTCCCGGTAGTAGGGAGCGGTGTAGCAATGGTTGTGCCTTTTTCCGTGCAGATTTCGAACGCGCTCCCGGCTCACCCGCAATACCTCCGGGTGATCTCGGTCCATCCAGTAGGGTCTTGCCCCGCTTGGCGTTGCTAGAATCACTTTCATTCCATGCTCTGCCATCCGCTCCATCACCTGATCCAGCCACTCCAATGTGTACTTGCCTTCCTCCGGCTCCAGCGCTTTCCAGGCGAAAATCCCGATGGTGGCACTGTTCATGTTTGCCAACTTCATCAGACGCATATCTTCCTGCAAAATGTCCGGATATTTCAGCCATTGATCCGGATTATAATCCGCTCCGTGAATGATGTGCGGCCATCCGTCAATCACACTCGAATACGCTCCCCCGCTTTGCCTTTGTTCCGTTTTTCCTTCCATAGATCCTTCCTTTCCTCTGCTTTTTCTCTTTGCTGTCTCGCTGCGCCTGCACTCGTCTCTGGTCGATCAATTTTCTCCATCCCCCAATGCTGCATCCAGGCGCGATGCATTCTTCTTGCCCTGATCGTTTCCTATTATACCTGATTTGCACAGCAAACGCAACTTGTCGCAAAAAATCCGCCCGCGGTCCAGCGCACAACAGGAAGAAGGAGCACAAGACGGCATCTGCATCGCCTTGTGCTCCTCCTTGTTTTCCGGTTCTGATTCCTCATCCGCTCTTAAACGGCGGATGCTCCTTTCTTTTGCATGTCACTCTGCATTGGAATCAGTGCTCAGCCTTAATGATGTCGCCGGTTACGGCGTCGATCTCGTACTCGTAATCGCGGTCCTGAGACTCAAACTCGATCTCATATACGTATCTTCCGTCTTCTTCGTCCAGCTCGATCTCATATTCCCGGATGGCTCCCTCCTGCACACCTGCATGAGTGAGAGCGATTTCACGAGCCTTCTCCTCCCCGATAAACGTTCCCGTGGCAGCGGATCCGCTGTTTTGAGAGGAATGATGGGTGTCGGAGTGATGCTCCGCTTCCCAGTCGTCATCTACTTCCCGGTCGTATGTGACAATCTCTCCGCTTACAGCGTCAATCTCATATTCACACTCCAGATTTCCGGATTCAAATTCGATCTCATACACATATCTGCCGTCCTCCTCATCGATGTCCACTTTGTAATCCCGAATGGTTCCCTCCTGCACACCTGCATGGGAAAGGGCGATTTCACGGGCTTTTTCCTCTCCGATGAACGTGTCTGCGCTGACAGATCCGCTGATCTGCGATCCGCTCTGGCTCTGGCCGATGGTGTCGTCGTCCAGTTCGGTGTCAAATGTTACAACGGCTCCGGTTACGGCATTGATTTCGTACTCATACTCGTATCCGTCTGCTTTGAATTCCACTTCATATACCATCATGCCGTTTTCATAGTCGAGCTTAACTTCCATTTCTGTGACAGCGGATTCTGCCTTTCCGGCGTGGGAGAGCGCTGCTTCTTTCGCCTTGTCCGCACCGATGTAGTTTTTGTCGCTGGCCGTTCCAACCGATGCCACATGTTCGAGACTCGTCTGCGCGGATTCGCACAGCAGGTTCAGCTCATTGATCGACAGCGGTACAAGCTCGTCAAATGTGTACAGCGGATTTTTTTCTACGATCTGCTGGATCAGCTGCGCCTTTCCAGCTGTGATGCCGTAGCGGTCTGCGAGAGACTGAAGCTGTGTATCCGATGTGATCGTCTGGCTGAGAACTGCACCGTCAAACGTATCGGTCTGCAGAATCACTCGCACTTCTTCCATCAGTTTCTCTTTCAGCGCATCGCCCTTTGCCGGATCGTCATTGTCAACGCTGATGAGAACCGAATTCGACAGTTCATTCAAATATCCGTTTCTCAGCATGGAGCCGATCAGCGCATTGACTGCTACTTCCAGATCACTTCCCTTAAAATCCATATCGCCAATCACGGTCTGGCCTTCCTCATTGAGTGGTTTCACGCTCAAAACACGTTCTTTTTCGTTTGCTGTAATTTCAATGCTCGGATTCACATCCAGAGACACGGTGGAAGCCACTGCATAATTCGTCCGGTAAATTCCTGCTCCCATCGTTCCGGCAAATACGATTGCCGCCATCGCAGCGACTGCTGCTACCTGTTTTACCCATTTTCTGCTCTTTTTCTTCGCTTCTTTCATGATCATCACATTTCCTTTCTGATTTTCACAACGGCGGAGTACACAGTCAAGCACATCTGGAGCCGCATGAGAAAAAGCCTGTTTCACTTTTGCTTCCAATTCTGTATTTTTCATTTCTGCAACACCCCTCTTTCCAGATTGTTTCGCATTTTTTTCAGTGCCCTATTGTATTTTGAGAGAACGGTGGAGATTCTCATGGAAAGCAGCTGTGCGATCTCCCGATGTTTGAATCCGGAAACCGCGTGCAGCACGACAATCTGTCGCTCATCCTCTGTCAGACAGTTCATGCACGTATGCAATACGAGTTTGTCTTCTGATGTAATTCCTTCCTTTTCCTCTAAGTATCGCTCCCAATCCTCCTGGGGAATGGTACTCATTTTCTCATGCTCTCTGAGTTTCCGATAGCAAAGATTTCTTGTGATGGTTAAAATCCATGCCAAAGGTTTTCCATAGGAATCATATCCGGATGCTGCGGAGTAAACATTCAGGTAACATTCCTGCAGCACATCCTCCGCATCATGTACGTTCTTCAAAATTGAAAGAGCAAAACCAAACACACTGTCCTTTGTCCGCAGATAAAGTCTTGAGAGAGCATCGGTGTCTTTCTCTGCAATTTGTTTCAAACACTCATCCAGCATTGCGGATTCGGAAGTGGTCTTTTCTTCTCTTGCTGACGTCATACAAAGAATCATGGAAGTTTTCCCCCTTTCATCTAGTTAATCCACGAGCCCTGCATTTTATTGCAGCTTTTTTTATTTTTTAAAAAAAGGCAGCTTTGGGGGCTGCCTTTTCCTGTCTTCTCAAGCTTCGATTTTATTGTTTTTCCATTGCCTCCCGCACCATCTGGTTGACGGCTGCCGGGTCTGCCTTTCCCTTCATCGCTTTCATCGTCTGTCCCACGATAAATCCCATCGCCTTTTTCTTGCCGGATTTGTAATCCGCCACGGACTGCGGATTGGCGGCAATGATCGCCTCGATGGTGCTGCGCAGAGAACCTTCATCTCTGACGGTTTTCAGTCCGTGCTTCTCCACGTACTCGACCGGATCGGCGTCTTCCCGGAAAATCTGTTCAAATACTTCTTTTGCCACAGTACTGTTGATTTCCCTGGCGTCTGTCATGGCAATCAGCGCCGCCAGATGGGCGGCGGAAAAAGACAAATCATCCGGCTCCTGCTCCGATTCTTTCAGCAGCCGCATCGTCTCTACCATAAGCCAGTTGGACACTTTCTTGGGAGGCGCGCCAAGCGCAACGGTCTCCTCAAACAGATCCGCCATCTTCTTGGAATCCGTCAGAAGATCGGCGTCGTAACGCGGAAGGTCAAACTCCGCCTGGTAGCGCGCCATCTTGGCATCTTTAAACTCCGGCTCCCTCGCTTTTACCTGCGCCATCCATTCCTCGCTGATGAGAATCGGCACAAGATCCGGATCGGGAAAATAGCGGTAATCCTGCGCGTCTTCTTTGGAGCGCATGGCGTAGGAATACTCCTTGTTGTCATCCCACCGTCTCGTCTCCTGAATGACCGGCTTCCCCTCTTCCAGAAGCTCAATCTGGCGGTTCTTTTCCCCCTCGATTGCGCGGGCAATGGCTTTGAAAGAGTTTAAGTTTTTCATCTCTGTTCTTGTGCCAAACGTCTCTGTCCCCATCTCCCGGACGGACAAATTGACGTCCGCGCGCATAGAGCCCTCCTGGAGCTTGCAGTCGGAAGCGCCCAGATACTGGATGATCAGCCGCAGCTTTTCCAGGTAGGCAACGACTTCCTCTGCGCTCCTCATATCCGGCTCCGACACGATCTCAATGAGTGGCACACCGGATCGGTTGAAATCGACAAGTGAGCAGTTTTCCCACTCGTCGTGGATCAGCTTTCCCGCATCCTCCTCCATATGAATTTCATGGATGCGGATCTGCTTTTTCCCCGTTTTTGTCTCGATCTCCACAAAACCGTTGCGGCAGATCGGGGCATACAGCTGTGAGATCTGATAATTTTGCGGATTGTCCGGATAGAAATAATTTTTTCGGTCGAATTTACTGTATCTTGTGATCTCACAGTTGGTTGCCATCCCTACCGCCATCGCATATTCCACAACTTTGCGGTTCAGCACCGGAAGCGATCCCGGCATTCCCGTGCAGACGGGACAGGTGTGGGTATTGGGCGCCCCGCCAAACGCGGTGCTGCAGGAACAAAAAATCTTTGTTTGGGTCGCCAACTCTACGTGTACTTCAAGGCCAATGACTGTCTCATATGTTTTTGCCATCTTCCCGCTCCTTTCGCTCTCTCTCCAGCACGACGGCCGGGCGGGCAAATTCTCTTGTCTTCTCAAACGCATACGCCGCCCGTATCAGTTTCTTTTCCGTAAAGCAGTCTCCGATGAGCTGCATCCCGATCGGCAGCCCGTTTTTGTCTGTGCCGCAGGGAACACTCATCGCCGGAAGTCCTGCCAGATTGACGGAGATGGTGTAGATATCTCCCAGATACATTTTGATGGGATCGGACAGGCTCTCCCCGAGCTTCGGCGCTGTCGTCGGCGCTGTCGGCGCCAGAATTATGTCAAACCGCTCAAATGCTTTGTCGAATGCCTGCTTCATCAGCGCCTTCGTGCGCAGCGCTTTCAGGTAATACGCATCGTAGTATCCGGAGCTCAGCACAAAAGAACCGAGCATAATGCGCCGCTTTACTTCCGCTCCAAATCCCTCTGATCTTGACTTTTTATACATCGAATGGAGTCCGTCATATTCTTTTGCCCGGTAGCCATATTTCACCCCGTCAAAGCGGGCCAGATTGGAGCTCGCCTCGGCAGAAGCGATGACATAGTAGGCGGGAATTGCGTAGGAGACAAGGCCGAGATCGAACTCCTCGATCACCGCGCCTTTCTTTTCCAGTTCTTTTGCTGCCTTCTGAATCGCATCCCGGATCTCCCCGTCCAGGCCATCCCCGTAGTAGTCTCTCGGAAGACCAATGCGAAGTCCCTTCACATCTTCCGTGAGTGCCTCTGTAAACCGGGTGTCACCGCGTCTGACGGAGGTGCTGTCTTTCGGGTCATAGGATGCGATGGCCTCCAGGATTGCGGCGCAGTCCGTCACGTTTTTGCTGATGGGCCCAATCTGATCCAGGGAGGAGCCGTATGCGATTAGCCCATAGCGGGATACCGTTCCATACGTCGGCTTCATCCCCACGACGCCGCAGAATGAGCTTGGCTGGCGGATGGAGCCGCCTGTGTCGGAGCCAAGTGCATAGCTGCACTCCTCCAGGGCAACCGCAGCGGCCGATCCGCCCGAAGATCCCCCCGGCACGTGATCCGGGTTCCACGGATTTTTTGTGACGCCAAAAAAGGACGTTTCGGTCGTGCTCCCCATGGCAAACTCGTCCATATTCGTCTTCCCTACGATTACCGCTCCGGCCTTTTCCAGATTCACAACGGCCTGTGCCGTATACGTGGGAACGAAATTTGATAAGATATTTGAGCTGCAGGTTGTCCTGAGCCCTCTGGTACATAAGTTGTCCTTTATCGCAACCGGGACACCGGCCAATGTCCCGGTGAGTGTTCCCTCATCGATGGCCTTCTGAACGGCTCTCGCCTGCTCGAGCGCCTGTTCCCCTGCCACCGTGACATAGCTGTGATATATGGGGTCGAGCGCATCGATCTGTCTCAAAACCTCTTTTGTCGCCTCTACAGAAGAAATTTCACGGGCCTGAATTTTCTTCCCCAACTCTACCGCTCCAAGCGCAGTTATCTTCATCTGTCTGATTTCCCTCCTACTCTACCGTCCTTGGCACCTGAAAACTTCCGTCTTTTTGTTTCGGCGCATTGGCAAGCATCTGCTCCCGCACATCCGTGTTTGTCACAACGTCTTCCCGAAACACGTTGCTGATCGGGAAAATATGGCTCATCGGCTCCACACCGGTCGTATCCAGCTCATTGAGCTGATCGATGTAGTCCAGCATCTCGCCCATGTCTTTCTTCGCGGCTTCTTTTTCCTCCGGGGAGAGCTCCAGTTTTGCCAAAATTGCCACATACTCGATTGTCTCATCTGAAATGATATTTGCCATACTCTGAATCCTTTCTTTTTTCGCTTCCCCGTTACGGTTCCAGCCGTTTTAAGTCTCTCGGAAACAGCGTTGTCTCCCGGACATTTTCTTCCTCAACCAGGCACATTGTCAATCGCTCCAGCCCGATGCCAAGCCCGCCGTGCGGAGGCATACCGCACCGGAAAATCATCAGGTAGTGCTCCATCCCCTCCGTTGACATTCCTCTGTGCGCGATCTTGTTTTGCAGTTCGTCGTACCGGTGAATTCTCTGGCCTCCTGTTGTAACTTCCAGTCCCCTGTAGAGAAGATCAAAGCTCAGCGTAACAGCCGGATCGGCCGGATCATCCATCGCATAGAACGGGCGTTTTCTCGACGGATAGTGGGTGACAAACACAAAATCCGACTGATATTCCTCCTGAAAATATCGGCCAATGAGTTTTTCCTCCTCCGGCTCCAGATCATAGGGGTTTCGGATTGTCCGATTGTATTTCTCTGCGACAAGCCGTTTGGCTTCCTCAAAGCGAACCGCCGGAATCCGCTCCACCTTCGGAAGCGCAACGCGAAGGATCTCCAATTCTTTTTTGTATTCTTTTTTCAGCAGCTCCATCGTATATTGTAAAAACCCGGTCTCCATCTCCATAATCTCTTCGAAGCTGTCAATGTATCCCATCTCCAGGTCCAGGCTTGTATACTCATTCAGATGGCGGACGGTATTGTGCTTTTCTGCGCGAAAGACCGGTCCAACCTCAAACACGCGGTCGTATATTCCAACCATTGTCTGCTTATAAAACTGCGGGCTTTGCGCCAGAACCGCTTTTTTGTGAAAATAATCGAGCTTGAAAATATTGGATCCGCCTTCGGCGCTTCTGGCGCCGATTTTGGGCGTATGAATCTCTGTGAATCCGTTCTGATGCAGAAAATCCCGGAACCCCCGCGCAATCCCTTCCTGAATGCGAAACTTCGCGCGCTCTCTCACATTTCTCAAGACGATCGGACGGAGATTCAATTTCGTCTCCAGCGAAGTTTTCAGCTTCCATTTGGAAATGGCGATGGGCAGCGGTTCAAACGGCTCGGAGAGCAGCACAATGTTTGTCAGCCGGATTTCAAATCCCTGGGGAGCTCTCGCCTCCATGACAACGGTTCCGGATATTTCGACAGAAGACTCCTCTTTCAGATCCTTTCGCGGAATGTTGACTTTGCCTTCCTCATAAACGCACTGCACCAGCCCTTCCGCCTTGCGCAGCACAACAAACGCAATCTCTCCCATGTCCCGGATGGCGTGTATGGCTCCTCTCATCTTTACTGTGCTGCCGGTATACGATCCCGACAGTATCTGGTCGATTGTTACTTCTCCTCTTTGTTTTACTCCAGTGATAAAATCCATTGTGTTGTTCCTTACCTTTCACAAAATTGAAACAGAAAACGAAAAATCCATCCCGGAATACGACTATTCCGGGACGGATTCAAAAAACCCGCGGTACCACCCGCATTGAAGAGTTCTGACTCTGACGCAGTTGTCTGGACTGCGCAAAATGCAATTCTCCTCCACTTGATGCACGTAACGTGTGCAGCGGGCATCCCTACTTGTGCGGCATCCTTGCCTCTGTTCAAAATGCCGGCTCCGGAGTGTTCCCGCGCCCTGTCCTTTCTGCCTGCGCTCTCAGTCGGTGACGCCTGCTTCCTGTCAAAGTCCTCTGGGGTTGAGTCTCCTTCTTGGCCTTTCTCGATCTCGTTTTTTTTCTATCACGACGCTGATATCATACCATAAGATACAGTCAGAAGTCAAGGCTCTTTTTTTCCGAATGCTGCATTGTTTGCTGCATGGCCCTGCACCTCTCACGCAAGTTCAATCTGGTACCGTTTCAGCCACGTATTGACCTGGATCAGGTAGGCAAGCATCTGCGGACCGGCCATCAGCTGTCCATACCACGGTTTCCCATAATCGGACGGGGTATGCAGAAATGTCTCCACTTTTTTGCGGTCCGCAAGCCGTCCAATGGGGGCGTTTGGATCGGACAGAAGGTCGAGCAGATGTTTTCCGAGCTGCCTTTCGTATTCCGGATGATACGTCTTTGGATACGGACTTTTTTTCCGGCACCGCACATCTTCCGGCAAGAGCCCTTTGACGGCGTCGCGCAGAAGCCCTTTTACAGCGCCGCCCGGGCATTTCATGTGCCAGGGGACATTCCAGATATATTCTACAATGCGGTGGTCCGCAAACGGAACTCTCGCCTCCAGCCCTGAGTACATGGAGGTGCGGTCCATACGGTCCAGGAGCGTAATCATGAACCAGCGCAGATTAAGCCAGGCAATTTCTCTTCTTCTCGCCTCTTCCTGGGACTCTCCCGATAACCTCGGCGTTTCCCGGATGGTATTGCGATACGCCTCTCTGGCGTATTCCTCCATCGGAAGCCGCTGCAGCACATCGTCCCGCAAAAGCGCTTTTCTCGGGTCTGTCACAGGCGACCACGGAAACGCATCCAAGGCAAGCATTTCCTTTCGGTGAAACCAGGGGTAACCGCCGAAGATTTCATCCGCACATTCTCCGGTCAGAGTTACCTTGTTGTGCTGGACGACCCGGGAACAAAAGTAGAGAAGAGACGATTCTACGTCTGCCATCCCGGGCAGATCTCTTGCCTCTACCGCCCGTTCGAGATCGCAGATCAGCCGCCCGCAGTCGCACTCCAGATGCCGGTGGTTTGTATGGCACACGTCTGCCATCCGGTCGGCAAAGGGACGATCCTGCGACGGCTGAAACGCATTGGGCTGAAAATAGCGGCTGTTTCCCTCAAAATCAAAGGAAAACGTATTCAGCGTCTTCCCCTCCCGCCCGAGTTTTTTGGCACAGATTGCGGTCACGATGCTGCTGTCAATCCCTCCCGACAAAAATGTGCTAATCGGAATGTCTGACAGCATCTGCATGGTTACCGCATCTTCAAGAAGATATCGGGTTTTCTCCACGGTTTCCTCATAGGAATCCTCGTGAACCCGGCTCTCCAGCTTCCAGTAGCATCCCTCTGTCTGGCCGTCGCAGTCGATGCAGAGATAGTGGGCAGGCTTCAATTCCCGGACGCCGTCGATGACGCCTTTTCCAATCGTTTTGGCCGGCCCAAGGGCAAATACTTCGCACAGCCCTTCTTGCGTCACCCGGGGAGAAAATCCTGGAAAGCAGAGAAGACCTTTTATCTCGGAGGCAAATGCGAGGCAGCCGTCCTGCCACAGGTAGAACAATGGCTTTACCCCCAGGCGGTCGCGGTACAGCCACAGCCTCTTTTTTTCTTCCTCCCATATGGCAAACGCAAAAATACCGTTTAGCTTCTTCACAAAGTCCGGTCCTTCCTCCAAAAAGCCGGTCAAAAGCACTTCCGTATCGCATGTCGTCGAGAACGTACATCCTTTTCCCATCAACTCACGCCGCAGCGCGTTCATGTTGTAGATTTCTCCATTGTACACAATCGCGGCCTGCCTGACCCATCCTTCTGGAATTTGCATGGAATCGGCCTCCGGTTCTAGTTTGCCCTGCTGATCTGCATTTCCATACGTCAGAATCCGGCTTTTGTTGCTGTAAATACGCTCCACCATCGGCTGTCTTCCATTTTCCAGATCCAGAATCGAAAGCCGGACATGCGCCAGGCCGCAGTGATCGGACAGACAAAAGCCCGCCCCATCCGGTCCTCTGTGACGCAGCGTCTGATTCATCTTGTGGAGCAGCGCTTCCCACCTATCGGCATCTGACAAGAAACTGGTTTCCCGGCTGAAAAATCCGCTGATTCCGCACATCACGCGCTCCTAAAACGGACTGACTACAACCGGCTGAATCTGTTTTCCTTCCAGAGCGTGCTCAATGGTGGGGATCAAGAGCTCTGCGTGGGCAATCATAGAATTTGGTTTTTTCACCGGACTGTCTTGCCCGAATGGCACAAAATAAATGTTTTTGGCATTCATTAAAATTCCGATGTTTTTCAAATTCATTCCCAGGGCGTCATTTGTGGACAGCGACAACACAACGGGCCGCTCGTTGCGCAAATGCGCTTTGACTGCCATCGTAACCGGGCCGTCTGTAATTCCGTTGGCCAATTTCGCAATCGTATTTCCTGTGCAGGGAAGCACCGCGATCACATCAAAAAGCGCCTTCGGACCGATCGGCTCAACTTCCGGTATTTCCCGAAGGACCGGGGTTTGCGTAATGTCCTCCGCCCTTCTGATAAAATCTTCCCATTTGCCAAAGCGGCTGTTTGTGCCTGCAGACGCGTGAGAAAAAATAGTCTGCACCTGCGCTCCTTCTTTCACAAGTGCTTCCAGCTGGCGAAATGCGGTCTGGTACGTGCAGAAGGAGCCAGTAAACGCCACCCCAATTTTTCTATATTTCAAAGACATATCCTACCAGCTCTCCTAACCCTATTTTCGTTGCCTGTTTCATTTTATCGCATTCTGTTCGTTCTCCAGCCAATCTGCCAGAATTCGGGCGGAGGCTCTCGGGGAATACTTCCCTGGAAGCCCCGGACAGAGCACGGCGGAACGCCCCAGCCTGGAGGCTTCCGCAAAATCCGTTCCGCCTCCCTGTCCGGCAATGTCAAGAATCTCTGTTTGGGGAGATATTTTTTCCAGCTGTTCACGCCCCAGCACCCGCGCCGGAATCGTGTTGATGATCAAATCCTGGCATGAAAGGACTTCCTCCATGTCGCGGATTTGCCTCATCTCATATCCATACATCTCTCCCTGGCACAAAACATCGCGTCTTCTGGCACAGACGGTGATTTTCGCGCCAAGGCGGGCAAACAGACGGGCAATCGCCATCCCGCAGCGCCCAAATCCGAGAATCAGGCATCGGGACCCTTCGATGTGGTCCGGGCAGCGCCCAATGGCCTCCGCCAGTGTTCCCTCTGCTGTGGAGACCGCATTTCTCCATGCAATCTCCTCTATCTTCATATAATCCGTCAGATGCAGCTGGCGCCTTCTCGCCAACAGCATCCACTCTCTTGGAATTCCTCCTGCATAGACACGATGAGACGGGGTCAGTTCCTGAAACATCGCTCCGATCGTCATCGCTTTCGTTTCCTCTGTTTTTTTCAGCGCATACAGCGTCGTTCCATCGCTCGTCAAGGGAACCGGCGCCAGAATGCAGTCCGCCTGCCGTATGGCTCTCTCCAAAGAAACTTCCTCCGGCACGGACTCCGGGACGCGGCACAGTCCGCAGGCAATCACACGATGACTGCCCGCAAGAAATTCTGCCAAATATCCCTGCCGCTCATCCCCTCCGATCACGGCATATTCATACCTCATTTGGCATCATCCTTCCATATCAGACAGATCGTTCCATGGATTCCGGAAACACAGCTCCGCAAAAAGGGAGAAACTTCTCTGTCTATTATAAAATATGTGCAATCCGGAAAGATGTGCATCAAACGATTACTCCACCCGTCCCATCAGCCACTGTCCATTCTGCACGATGGCCTCATAGGAGAACGACGGGTCATATGCGATCCGAATGCCGTGCCGTTCTGCCAGCTGCGGCGTGTACTGATCGAGCGGGTACGTCGTAACATTTGTAAAATATGGGTTCCCTTCCTCCACCTCGTAGTGTGTCACCAGCAATTTGAGGGAATGATCTGTAATGTACGTCTCTCCATTTTCCTTTCGTATCGTAATATTTGCCATTCCTCCCAACATCGTGCTCGTCTTGTCCTGAATGGATACGAAATTTCCGAGAGAATAGTAGACAAGCATCGGGCGTTCGTACCCCTCCCGATCGACCCACTGCACCGGCTGTACGACATGAGGATGGCTTCCAATGACAAGATCCACACCGAGATTCGCCATCATCCGCACAAGGTTTTGCTGCTGTTCGTTTACGTCGTAGGAATACTCGGTTCCCCAGTGCGGCATCACGATGACAAAGTCAGCGTTTGCCCTGGCCGTCTGAATGTCCGCCTGGATTTTTTCCGTGTCCTGGAGAAGATCGACGAGATACTCCTGCCCTGCCGGAAGGGTATATCCGTTCAGCCCATATGTATAATTGAGAATTGCAATCCGAATTCCCTCCTGATCGATCACCCGGATCCGGTCCTGATCGTCTTTGCTCTCATGAATCCCCGTGACACATACCTGCGGGTACTGTTCGTTCCAAAAGCGAATGGTCCTTAAAATCCCATCTGCCCCCTTGTCCATCGTATGGTTGTTGGCAGACGCAACGACATTGAACCCCGCATTTACAATACTGTGTCCGACTTCCTGTACGGTATTAAAATTCGGATATCCGCTGATCCCAAGATCCAATCCGCCCAGAATGACTTCCTGGCAGAGAATCTTTACATCTGCCGACTGAAGATCCGGCCCGATCGGCGCAAACAGATGGTCAAAATTCCACGACCCGTCAGCCTGAAGGCCGCTGTAGCTGACGGAGGCATGCATCAGGTTGTCCCCGACGGCCAGAATGGTTGCTTCCCCGGAAATCTCCGGTTCAGATGGAGTCGGTTCGGACGCATCGGACTCAGATGGAGTCAATTCCGATATATCCGATTCCGGCTTGCTCTGTCCGTTTGAGTTTTCTTCCGGGAAAGCATCCCACACGGTCGCGGCGGCTTGCTCCCAGTTTTCGTTTCTGCCGATGATCCCATCCCTCAAATCGGAGGGTTCCCTGGAATTTCCCGATGCAGCGGCGGCCAAAAGCAGCCAGAATATCACCAGGGAAAACAGCGTTCCCTCCATAATATGCCTGATCTCTTTCCACATTCTCTTGTTTCTCATCTGTCCTCCCATTTGCGCGGCTTCCTGCTTCCACCGCATCGATGCGGCCGCTATTCTTCCACCGCATTTTTTCTTTTTCCACACATGTTCTTTTCCCCTCAGAGGAAACACACCGCTTCTCTCTGATGTCACAGCAAGGCGAGCCGTTCCAGCGATTGATACAGATTCAGCGTTCCAAATCCCCATTCACGGTTTGGATACGACATCGAAGGGGAACGATCTGCCCCCCGGATGAAAAACGTAATTGCCTCCCCTGTGCTGAGATCCGGATCGATTCCCCGATAGACCGCCCACTCCATGAGCAGAGCGCTCGCCCCCGCTGTATGCGCTGCGGCCACACTCGTTCCGGTTCGCTCCCCATAAAATCCGTTCTGTTCCGGTCCGTAGACAGAGACTGCAGGAGCCGCCAGACTCGGCTTGATCGCTCCATCCGCCGTATATCCCCGGCTGGAATTCAGGTACAGCCCTCCCGTCCGGTGATCGTACCCGCTTACGGTCATCACAAAATCCGCATTGGCAGGAACCGTCAGCGTCGTATCCGGACTGGGACGCAAAAACCGGGTTTCCGAAGAGAGAAACTCCCGCATCGGAAGCCACATATGATACGTTCCGGAGACAAACAGAGAATTGTACACCTGAAAGCGCCACAGACCCGGCGTTGGATCCAAAAATCGCATCTGAATCAGAAAATTTCCCGACTTGGGATCGGCCAGCTGATACTCTACCGCAATCTTTGTCTGGTCGAACACAAAGCTGAGCTGCTGGCTCTGCCCGATTCTCGAGGGAATCCTCGGGACGCGCTCCCCCACCGGGGATTGAATGCTGACAGAGTAAAGCTCCGGAGCCGATGCCCACAGCTCCAGTGTAAATCCGCGTTCCTCCGCTCCCACCCGAAGCTCCACCTCCTCGTACGGGTCCATCTGTCCGATCTTCCCCTGAAAGTGGTGCCCTGTCCCGGCCTCATTTCCTCCTGCGGCGACGACAATATGCCGCGGCGCTCTGGCAAATGCGGAGAGCATCTCCGACAATGGGCCTGTGCCCGTGTGGCTCCCCTGGCTCGATCCGAGGCCAAGACAGATGACAAGCGGAAGCTGCGCTCTCCTGGAAACATACTCCAGATATTGAAGCCCCAGCATAATATCATTTTCCTGAAATGCCGTCGCGCCCGGTCGAATCCGATAGTAGTCCCGCAAATATTGTTTCGCCGGTTTTAATTTTACCATGGCAATCGATGCCCCTGGCGCCGCCCCGATAAAATCGTTTGCCGCATCCTCTCCGCCAGCGGCAATCCCTGCCAGAAACGTTCCGTGCCCCGATTCGTCCTCCTGCGGCACAGCCGAGAACGGATTTTCCGACCGGAGCGCCGCATCGATGTCTTCTTTTGTATATTCCCTTCCGAACGCCAACCCCGAGGGCGGATCTCCCGTCTGCTCTGCCTGATCCCAGATTCCGACAATCCGGCTGCTTCCGTCCGGGTTTCGAAAAATCGAAAGCGAGTAGTCAATTCCCGTGTCAAGAAAGCCAATCAACACGTTTTTCCCTGTCAGATTGAGCGCCGGCTGCCTTTGAACGTCCAGAATCCGAGACCGCTCCATACTGCTTTGATCCAAAAGCCCAAACAGCTTCGGAAAGGCATCATATCCGACATCCTGCGCCGATATTTGCCCCAGCACGGAAAGCGGTGCGTGGACAAGGCGATGCCGAAAATCAAGCGGGACACTGCACACCGCCTGCGGCATCAGCTCCCTGTTTCCCCCAATCGCCTCATAGGGCAAAATAAAATCCGCGTACTCCTCTGACACTGCCACTTCTCTGCATGACCGTTCGCTCACCCAAAAACTCCTTTTCTATCCGATCGATATTGGAGTCAGAACCCCTCATATCATCTTATCGAAAACAAGCATAATTTAGAACTGCTTTTATGCGGTGAACCGCAGCTCATCGCATAAAAGCAGTTATCCCTCCAATGCCAGATACCCGCGTGTCTCGATCAGCGGGCCGCCTTTTCTTTCAATATAGGACTCTGTGATCGTAACTCTTCCAATGTTGTCATCTTTGGGAATCTCGTACATGATGTCCAGCATAAATTCCTCGATGATGGCGCGAAGCGCTCTGGCTCCTGTATTTTTCTTCATGGCAAGCTCTGCGATGGCGCGAAGCGCCCCCGGCTCAAAGCAGAGATCGACCTCATCCATCGCCAGAAGCTTTTGATACTGCCGCACAATCGCATTTTTCGGTTCCGTGAGTACCCGAATGAGGATGTCCCGGCTCATCGGCTCCAGCGTATAGACGATGGGAAGGCGTCCCAAAAACTCCGGTATCATGCCGAAGGTGCGCAGATCCTCAATCTGAACATAGCGCAAAAGATCCTGCTCCTTGTCATAGTGATCTCTCAGCTGTGCCTGAAATCCCATCGAGGACTTCTCCCGCAGCCGCTCCTTGATGATCTCCTCCAGATCCGGAAAAGCTCCGCCGCAAATGAAAAGGATGTCCTTTGTGTTGACCGTTTTTAAAGGAACCATTGCATTTTTGCTGTTTGCCCCCACCGGGACTTCAATCTCAGCCCCCTCCAGCAGCTTTAGCAGCCCCTGCTGCACCGCTTCTCCGCTGACATCTCTCTGATTTGTATTCTTTTTCTTGGCAAGCTTGTCAATCTCGTCGATGTAGATAATTCCACGCTGCGCGCGCTCCACATCGTTATCCGCCGCCGCCAGAAGTTTTGAGACGACGCTCTCGATGTCATCGCCAATGTATCCCGCCTCTGTGAGGGAGGTGGCATCGGCGATCGCCAGCGGAACGTCCAGAAGTTTGGCCAGCGTCTTTACAAGATATGTTTTTCCGCTTCCTGTAGGGCCAATCATCAGCATATTGGACTTTTCAATCTCAACCTCTCCGTCTTCTTCGGCGCAGATCCGTTTGTAGTGATTGTATACCGCCACAGAGATAATCTTTTTCGCGCGGTCCTGACCTACCACATATTCGTTTAACCGTTTGTTGATCTGATGCGGAGCGGGAATGGAGTGAATGTCAATCACCGGCGTTGACTGCTCATCGTTTCCCGGCTTTTTGATCTTTTGATACCCCGGCCTTTCCTGTTCGTTTTGATCCACCGGGGGAACTCCAAATCCCATCATGTTGAACCCTCCATACGGAAATCCCTGGTTCATCTGATCCATTGTGCGCTGCATACAGTCATTGCAGATACAAATATTCCCCGGCATTGTGATCATCCGACCCGTTTTGCTTTCCGGGCGGCGACAGATATAACAAATTTGTTCATATTCTTCCTTTTTGTTCTTGTTCTTGTCTTCTGCCATAATACCCCTAACCATTCATTGTATGTTTTTTCTCAGCATCATTCCGGATCCAAATCCGATCCGCTGAAATCCATTATATCGTTTACCGGGAAAAGATACAATGAAGTTTTTATTAATTTTTTATCGAAATTCCCTCGCCCGGGCGAGATGTCAAAAAGGCGGACCGTCTGACGGGCATTTGTCCGCCAAACGGTCCACCTGTATCGTTTCGTCTCTTGACCTCTTAATTCTCAATCAGCTTTCCGCTGTCGCTCCAGCTGTACAGCTTGCGGATGTCTTCTCCGATCTTCTCTGCCGGATGTTCCGCTGCTTTTTTCCGCATTGCCTTAAAATGTACCTGTCCGCCTGCATCTGACATATCCAGCAGGAAGTCTTTTGCAAACGTACCGTCCTGGATGTCCGCCAGAATCTTCTTCATTGTCTTCTTCGTCTCTTCCGTGATAATCTTCGGACCTGTGACATAGTCTCCATATTCTGCCGTGTTGGAGATGGAGTATCTCATACCGGCAAAGCCGCTCTGATAAATCAGATCGACAATCAGCTTCATCTCATGGATGCATTCAAAGTATGCATTTCTCGGATCGTATCCGGCTTCCACCAGCGTCTCAAATCCGGCCTGCATCAATGCGCACACACCGCCGCACAAAACTGCCTGCTCTCCGAAGAGGTCGGTCTCGGTCTCTGTCCGGAATGTTGTCTCCAAAACGCCGGCTCTCGCACCGCCAATTCCAAGCGCATATGCCAGCGCAATGTCAAGTGCCTTTCCGGTTGCGTTCTGCTCTACGGCAATCAGACACGGAACGCCCTTGCCTTCCAAATATTCGCTTCTTACCGTATGGCCCGGGCCTTTCGGCGCGATCATCGCAACGTCCACATCCTTCGGAGGATTGATCAGACCAAAATGGATGTTGAATCCGTGTGCAAACATCAGCATATTTCCCGGCTCCAGGTTAGGGGCAATGTTCTCCCGGTACATTGCAGCCTGTTTTTCATCGTTGATCAGAATCATAATGATGTCGGCTTTTTTTGCTGCCTCTGCAGATGTATATACTTCAAATCCCTCTGCTTCTGCCTTTGCCCACGATTTGCTGCCTTGATAAAGACCGATGATGACATTGCATCCGGAATCTTTCAGGTTCTTTGCGTGTGCATGGCCCTGACTACCATAACCGATTACCGCAATGGTTTTGCCTTCCAGCAGAGAAAGATTGCAGTCTTTTTGATAATAGATTTTTGCCATTTTAACGTTCCTCCATCTCAATATACTACTTTTCATTGAATCTGTGATCCGGTCAGCCCCTCATCAGGCCCGTGATTCCGGTCCGCGCCAGCGACAAAATGTGATATGGCGCCAGAAGCCGGATAAACGCCTCCAGTTTGCTGTCGTTTCCGGTCAGTTCCACCATTAGGGAGTCCTGCGCCACATCGACAATCTTGGCGCGGAAAATGTCCGCGATGGAAATGACCTGCTGTCTCTCTTCCATTGGTACACCGACTTTCACAAGAATCAATTCACGACATACAGAAGCATCCGGAAGGGCAACGATCTCTTTCACATCAATCAGCTTGTTGAGCTGTTTTTCGATCTGCTCCAGTACTTCTTCCTCTCCACTTGTCACAATGGTCATACGGGATTCTCCCGGATTCTCCGTTTCTCCTACAGAAAGACTGTCAATGTTGTATCCGCGACGGCTGAATAAACCAGCAACACGGCTCAACACGCCAGCCTCGTTTTCCACCAATAAAGAAAAGATCATCTTACTCATGTTTTATCCACCTTTTATACTGTGTTCCATCTTCCGCTCTTTGCAAAAAAGATCCGATGGATTGAAATAATATGGCGCACTGCCATTGGATTAGCCGTTTCTCCTATCATAGCAAGCGGCCCGGATTTTGTCAATCTCTTTCCGTCTTCGCAGGCATACCGTTTTCTCTATCATTGTCATAACTGTTGATTATACCGCGCCCCATTATTATACGCTTTTCATCATACAGCTCCCCGCCCTGCCTCTTCTGGGAATCGAAACGCAACGCGCCCTCCTCCGCTTTGGGATGCAAACCGTCTGAAATTCTGCAAATTTGAAAAACATTTTCATTTTGCTTGACAAACCTTTCCCTGCTGTTTAGAATAAGAAAATGACTTTGGAAAAAAGGAAGGGGAAATGGTATGACCAGACAATACCGCACCAAACAGCAGCAGGCGATTTTAGACTGTATGCGGGAAAATCAGGATTCCTATGTCACCGCAGGCATGATTGCAGAATATGTCACAGGCAAGGGAATGTCCATCGGCCTCGCAACGATCTATCGCCAGCTCGATAAGCTGGAGCGAAACGGGGACATTCACCGGATCGCAGTGGACGGCACTTCCAGTGTATGCTTTCAATACTGTCCCAAGGAGGATTCTTCCTCCCAGTTCTATCTGAAATGTGAATGCTGCGGGAAGATCATTCATCTGGATTGTTCCCATCTTCAGGGACTTTATTCCCATGTGGAGACCGACCATCAATTTCAGATCAATCCTCAGCGCACCATTTTCTACGGGCGGTGTCAGGACTGCATCGCGCCCCTTCCTGCGGCACCCGCCTCCACCCCGAAGATGACGATGCATTCCTGCAAAGTCGGATGCCGCTGCCGCCACAAACAACAGATTGAAGAAGAACGGAGGTTTTCTTAAAATGAAACGACACGCTCATTTTGTTCCTTTTCTTTTGTTTCTTATATTGTTCTCCCTGTCCGTTTCCCTGACCGGGTGCGCTGCAGGCACATCTTCCGCTTCGGAGGAAGGCGACGACGGAAAACTTCGTGTTGTTGTCACCCTCTTTCCCTACTACGACTTTGTGCGTCAAATTGCAGGGGATCACGTTCACCTGACGATGATGGTTCCTGCGGGAATGGACACACACTCCTTTGAGCCGACCCCCTCTGACCTGGTTCAGCTTCAAAAGGCAGACCTTTTTGTTTACAACGGGGGCGAACTGGAAGGCTGGGTGGATTCCATGCTCGAGTCCATTTCGACCGATCGGCTCACCGTTTACAACGTGCTCGAATCGCTGGAATCTCAGCAGGAAACCGCTTCCCTTCTTTTAGAGGAGGAAGATCAGCACGAGGATGAGAGCGGAAAAAGTCACGAAATCGATGAACACATCTGGACGTCCCCGCTTCTTGCGCAGACAATCGTTTCGGAACTGACGCAGTGGCTGTGTGAGGCAGATCCTGACCAGGCCGAGATCTACAGGGAAAATGCCGCCTCTTATCTGGAGCAGCTGGCACAGCTGGATGCACAATTTCGGGAAACGGCAGAAAACAGCCCGCTTTCTGTCCTTGTATTTGGCGACAAGTTTCCCTTCCGCTACTTTACCCACACGTACGAGCTTGACTATTACGCCGCATTCTCCTCCTGCAGCTCGGAGACAGAGCCAAGCGCCGCCACGCTTGCTCTGCTGATTGATACCGTTCGGGATCAGGAGATCCCTGTTGTCTACTATGTGGAGCTGAGCAGCCAGAAGGTGGCCGACAACATCTGCGAGGCAACCGGAGCACAGAAGCTTCTCTTTCACTCCTGCCACAATGTCACCGCGGAGGAATTCAACGATGGCGTCACCTATCTGGATTTGATGAAGCAAAACCTGGAACACTTAAGAATCGGTCTCGCCTACAGCGCCAATGACCCGTCCTAATGAAGAAAGGAAATGGAATCCCAATGGAAGAAACGCAAAAAAAACCGCTGCTCTCCTGTGTTCACACCCGGCTCGGCTACGAAGACCGCGTTGTGATGGACGATCTCAACATTTCGATTTATCCGGGAGATTATGTGTGCGTCGTCGGAGAAAACGGATCCGGGAAAAGTACGCTGATTAAGACGCTGCTCGGATTGATTAAGCCGCTGAAAGGGGAGGTGCAGGCCGCAGACTGCCTAAAGGGAGGCAGCATCGGATATCTCCCCCAGCAGACGCTGGCTCAAAAAGATTTTCCCGCCACGGTCATGGAAGTTGTCCTCTCCGGTTTCCTCAATGAGTGCCGGCACCGTCCCTTCTACACCCGAAAAGAGCGGGAAATGGCATATCAAAATATGGAAAAGCTCGATGTTTTGAGCCTGAAGAAAAGCTGTTATCGGAATCTGTCCGGCGGACAGCAGCAGCGGGTTCTCCTTGCGAGAGCCTTGTGCGCCGCAGACAGACTTTTGATTTTAGACGAGCCGGTGACAGGGCTTGACCCCGCCGCCGCCGCAGATCTGTATGAGACACTGGATTTTCTAAATCAGAAAGAACAAATGGCGATCCTGATGGTTACCCACGACATTCAGAATGCCCTTTTCCGAGCGCACAAAATTCTCCACATCGGAGCGGAAACACATTTTTATTCCTCTCCGGAACAATATCTGCGCTCAGAAGAGGGAAAACGGTTCGCTGCGGTCCCGAGATAATGCCGTCTGATTCACACCAATCGAAAAGAGGAGCAATCCAATGAATGAAATTGTGCAAATGTTTTCCTATCCCTTTATTGTCCGGGCGTTTGTCGTAGGAATTCTCGTTTCCCTCTGCGCCGCCCTCCTGGGCGTAAGCCTTGTCCTGAAACGGTATTCCATGATCGGAGACGGCCTCTCCCATGTCTCTTTCGGCGCCCTGTCTGTCGCTGTGGCGATGGGATTGGCTCCACTGAAAGTCTCCATCCCCGTTGTCGTCATCGCCGCGTTCTTTCTCCTTCGCCTTCGGGAAAACGGCCCGATGAGAAGCGACGCAGCCATCGCAGTCATGTCCGCCGCTTCCCTTGCCATCGGTGTAACCGTCACAGCTGTCACGACCGGCATGACAACCGATGTGTGCAGCTATATGTTTGGAAGCATCCTTGTGATGAATCAGGAAGATGTCATTTTAAGCATTCTTCTCTCCTGTCTTGTCCTCGGTATGTTTCTTCTGTGCTACCATAAAATATTTGCCGTCACGTTCGATGAGAGCTTTGCGCGGGCTACCGGCGTGAAAGTCAACTTCTATAACTCTCTCATTGCTGTGCTGACTGCTGTCACCATTGTCCTCGGCATGAGAATGATGGGAGCCATGCTGATTTCAAGCCTTATCATCTTCCCGGCGCTCACTTCTATGCGTCTGCTGAAAAGCTTCAAGAGTGTTGTCATCTGTTCCGGGATCCTGTCCGTCGTCTGCTTCTCCATCGGCCTGATCTGCTCCTACTTCTTTAACACTCCGGCGGGGGCAAGCGTCGTCCTTGTGAATTTGCTCGCCTTCCTCCTCTTTTGGAGCATTCAGTACATTCAGGAATCGATTTCACGGAAACGCTGACCCGCGCTCACTGCATCCGCTCCATGATGCGCCTTAGCTGCACCGCAAGGAAGGCTGCCGCGATACACTTCAATAGATCCAACGGAATGTAGGGGACAACTGCCATCAGAAGGGCTGCCGACAGACTGATTTTCAGTTGAATCATCAAATGGATTGTACCGATTGCATAAATAATCGGCATCCCAATGCCAATGGCAGCAAAGGTGTACCCGATTGTGTCCGCAGCCGCATGTGATTTGCAGAATTTTCTCATCCAAAGAGACGCACAGTGGCTGCATGCTGACAGCGCTGGCGCTGCCGCAAGAAAGGCCACAATATATCCGCCTGTAGGCCCGAAGAGCTTTGCCGGGCCTCCTGTTCCCCCGGCAAAGACGGGGACTCCGATCAGGCCAAGAAGAATGTAGACAAAGACAGTCAAAAAGGACGGGTAAGGCGTTAAAAGCAGCGCAATCAGATTCACCATCAGCGTCTGCAGCGTCAGCGGGACATCGCCGCCAATCGGAATGCTCACATAAGCGGATGCAGAAAGAAGCGCGGCCAGAAGCGCCATCATCGTCAAATCCCTCGTTTTTAATTTTCGTTTCACAACTTTTTCTCCTCTATCATAAGACTTGCCGTGTCGTCCGGCGTATCTTATTATAGAAGGGTTTATTCTGATTGTCAACTTGTTTCTTTCATAATTGGTTAACAATCCACTTCCTTTCCTGCTCCGACCGTTCCGCCATCCGGCACGATAACCGTCTTATCTTATCCTGAGATCGTACACAGAAATGAGATGGCCGTTTTGTATTTCGACGTGAGCCGCTCATATTCTTCCTCTGTGATTGCCAGCACGCCTCCATGACGCTTCTTTCTCGTTCCCATATCGTACGCATTTTCAGGCAGGATGCAAAATTCGCCGCTGGAGAGATCGGATGACACCATCGGCAAATATCCCTTCCCCGCGAGGAATTGATCGGCAATCACGCACCATGTCTTGTTATCCCTCAGCAAATACCCTTCCGGGCCTTCTACCCCCTCCAGATCTCTCAAAACAGGAGAATCAATCTCACGGTACGGTCCGCCAAGCGCCTGGGACTGCTCCAGAATCAGACGTTTTTTCGTCTCGTCTTTTGAGATTCTATAATAGAATCCTTCGCTCTCTAAAATTGTCGTATCAATCACATCGTTTTCCCGCTCCATATAGAGAAATGTCTGCGAGAATGAGCGAAAATCTTTCGTATATGCGGCATATATCCGATGTTTTCCTTCCTTCTCCCCCGGATCCTTTACGTGAGAGGCAAAGAAGACGAAAAATTCTCCTTTTTCTCTGTCAAATACGGCCTCCGGCGCCCATACGCATCCGGCTTTCGGAATTCCCACGCTACAGCTTCTCTCCCGACTCCAGCAGACAAGATCTTCTGATTCCCAGACAATCAAGCTGCGGCTTCCGCTCTCCTGGGCAGCGCGCCATCCGTTTCCCGCTTCAATCCGAAGATCCGTCGCCATCAGATAAAACTTCCCGTCAAGCGGACTTCGGACCAAAAACGGATCGCGCACCCCGCAGGTCCCAGTCCGGGAGACAAGAACGGGATTTCCGCCGTTTAGATCGTTCCAGTGCAGTCCATCGCGGCTCACAGAAAAATAGACCTGTTCCCCGTCCTTCTCCTCTCCGATAAAATAGACAAATAGATATCCTCCCATGGCATACACTCCTTCCTCTCCGCCCTTCCCTATCCTCTGCGATCCGTCCTGCCCGTCAGATGCCCTCCGGGCGTATCGCAGAAAAAAAGGAGAAGACATAATGCGATGCAATCATGCCTGCTCCTTTTCTACAAAAACTAGCTGCTGTTCGCAGTTTTGCGGGTTCCAAAGTCATGCATCACCATGTAACGGGATGCATGGCCGTTCGACCCTGATAGCATAGGATGGGATTATCAGAACTTTCCGGCTTTTGCTGCCTCTTCGATGGAAACGGCAACGGCAACGGTCATACCTACCATCGGGTTGTTTCCTGCTCCGATCAGACCCATCATTTCTACATGGGCAGGAACAGAGGAGGAACCTGCAAACTGTGCATCAGAGTGCATCCGTCCCAGTGTATCCGTCATTCCGTAGGAAGCCGGTCCTGCTGCCATATTGTCCGGATGAAGGGTACGGCCTGTACCGCCGCCGGAAGCAACGGAGAAGTATTTCTTTCCGGCTTCCAGACGCTCTTTCTTGTATGTACCTGCAACCGGATGCTGGAATCTTGTCGGGTTGGTGGAGTTACCTGTGATGGAAACGTCTACATTTTCTTTCCACATGATTGCAACACCTTCCGGAACGCTATTTGCACCGTAGCAGTTTACTTTGGCGCGAAGTCCGGTGGAGTATGATTTGCGGAATACTTCTTTTACTTCGTTGGTATATGGGTCATACTCGGTTTCTACGTGTGTGAATCCGTTGATTCGGGAAATGATCTGTGCAGCATCTTTGCCAAGACCATTCAAAATAACACGGAGCGGTTTCTGACGAACTTTATTTGCCTTCTCTGCAATTCCGATTGCACCTTCTGCAGCGGCAAAGGACTCGTGACCAGCCAAGAAGCAGAAGCAGTCAGTCTCTTCTTCCAGAAGCATCTTTCCTAAGTTTCCGTGTCCCAAACCTACTTTACGGGTATCCGCAACGGATCCCGGGATACAGAACGCCTGCAGACCTTCGCCAATTGCAGCCGCTGCATCGGCAGCTTTGCGGCATCCCTTCTTGATGGCGATCGCTGCGCCAACGATGTAAGCCCAGCAAGCATTTTCAAAACAGATTGGCTGAATTCCCTTGATCTGAGCGTAAACGTCCAGTCCGGCATCTTTTGTGATCTTTTCTGCCTCCTCAAGAGAAGCGATGCCATAGCTGTTCAATACAGCGGTGATTTTGTCAATTCTTCTTTCATAAGATTCAAATAAAGCCATTTCTTGTTACCTCCTCAATTACTCTTTACGCGGATCAATGATTTTTACCGCATCTGCCACACGGCCATACTGTCCTTTTGCCTTCTCCCAAGCGGTGTTCGGATCGTCACCTTTTTTGATGAAGTCGGTCATCTTTCCAAGGGAAACAAACTGATAGCCAATAATCATGTCATCCTCGTCCAGAGCAATGCCGGTTACATATCCTTCTGCCATTTCCAGATAACGAGGTCCCTTCTTCAAAGTTCCATACATTGTACCAACCTGAGAGCGGAGTCCCTTTCCAAGGTCTTCCAGTCCTGCGCCGATCGGAAGTCCATCTTCAGAGAATGCAGACTGGGAACGGCCATATACAATCTGCAGGAACAATTCTCTCATTGCGGTATTGATGGCATCACATACAAGGTCCGTGTTCAATGCTTCCATTACCGTTAATCCCGGCAAAATCTCAGAAGCCATCGCTGCGGAGTGGGTCATACCAGAACATCCGATTGTCTCAACCAATGCTTCCTGGATAATTCCTTCCTTCACATTCAGGGTCAGTTTGCAGGCGCCCTGCTGCGGAGCACACCACCCGATTCCATGTGTTAAAGCGGAAATATCCTTCACTTCTTTTACCGGCACCCATTTTGCTTCTTCCGGGATCGGCGCAGCGCCGTGATGAACGCCCTGCGCTACTGGACACATTTCTAATACTTCATGTGAATAAATCATTTTCTAACTCCTTTCAACTATGTGAAATACTTTCTGAGAAGGTGAAAAACAGCACTGTCCCCCGATCCGATGACCCGGAGGTGAAGGCCCTCCCGACAGCTCTGTTTCGTCTTCCTCATACTCCTTTTATTTTCTCACAAAATTCCAGTTTCGTCTAGTCTTTTTTCGTAAAATCTTTAAAAAAGTGTGGAAAACAAGGGACTTTTCCACTTTTTTACGCCTTTCCACAGATTTCCTCCCCTTCCCCTGCAAAGAAAAAAGGGAGGTCTGTCCCTCCCTGTCGCTGTCTTTTTAGCTTTTTTGTTTTTGGATCATCTCCCAGATCAAATCGTGCATCCATGCGATCGTTTCATTTAGTTTTTTGTTCTCCTCCCGCAGTGCATTCAGCTGCGCCTCCAGTTCTTCGATTGTCTTCTGCTCGTCTCCCATTTTGATCCCCCCTCGTCGGGAGAGCAAACGGACCGCCTCCAAAAATCCCGGATCATTTGATATACCCCTGGAGGTACGTCATGACCCTTTGCGTCCCCGCCAGGATTCTTGCCTCGCAGCGCATTTCTTTTTGCAGCGGAACTTCTTTTCCATTTCTCCCCGTCATCGAACTCGTATTCAGACGTATTTTTGCCGTATAATACCCCTGCCCATTCTCATCCAGTGAAAGATTGGGGGAAATCTCCACAAGCGTCCCATAGGCATATCCGTACTCGGAAGAGGGAAGCGCCTCCACAGAAAAGATGACCTCCATTCCAGGCTCAATCCACTGAATCTCACTGCTTGACACGCTCATTTGGGCCCAGAGCGTCTCTTCTTCCGCCAATCTCCCGTCCGCGTCCTGCGCTTCCAGAAACGTAGTGGCATTTCCCTCCACGACGAGATTGATCTGCCCTGTGTAAACCCAGACAAAGCAGAGGACGCAGATGACAAACACGGCATACAAAAATGCCACACAGACAACGGGAGGGCGGCTATGGTACAACTCCCGGCTGTCGCTCATCTGAGACATTTCCACAATCATTGTACGCATAGCTGCACTCCTTTCGATTGACATCTGTTTTCTTCTTTCCCGAAGCCGTTCTTCTTTCGTCCTTCGCTTTCTTTTGTATCGTCCTGATTGTTTTTTCTCTTGTATCTTTGATTTTCTCTTTTGCAGCTCTACTATTTTTCTTTTGTATTTTTCTTTTTTCTCTTTTGTGTTTTCGCGCTTTTCTTTTGTATTCGTTTTCTTTTCTTCTGTTTTTTGAATCTTCTCTTTGGTAATGCCTTCGTTTTCTTTTGTTTTTTTATGTCTTTTCTTTTGTACTTCTTCTTTTTTCTTTTGTACTGTCGGATTTCTCTTTTGTATGTTCCCTACGCCTCTGCAAAATTTTCTTCTGCCAGCCCTGTCTGCTGTTTCCACATCAGAAAATATTTTCCTTTTGCGCGGATCAGCTGCTGGTGCGTTCCATATTCCACAATCTTCCCATGGTCCATCACACAAATATGGTCACAGCGAAGAATGGTGCTGAGCCGATGGGCAATGATAATGCAGGTCATATTCTGCGATGCCTCATCAATGGCCTTCTGAACCGCCTGCTCTGTCATCGAGTCCAGGCTGCTTGTCGCTTCATCCAGAATCAGAATGTCCGGTTTTTTCAGCAGCGCTCTGGCAATCGCCAGTCTCTGCCTCTGGCCCCCGGACAGGTTAGATCCATTTTCCTCCAATTTCGTCTCATAGCGGGCCGGAAGTTCATTGATAAACTCATGGGCATGTACCTGTTTGCAGACACGAATGACCTCCTCTACCGAATATTGCTCCAGTCCAAGGGTGAGATTTTCAATGATATTTCCGGAAAACAAGTGCGTCTCCTGCGGAACGTATCCGATTCGGTTTCGCAGCGCCTCCTTCTGAATGTCCTCCACATTGTTGTCGTTGATCAGAATATTGCCCGTCTCCGGAGGATAAAATTGAAGAAGCAGCTTCACCAGCGTCGTTTTTCCGGATCCGCTCTCCCCGACAAGGGCGAGCTTTTCTCCTCTGTGAAGCGTCAGGCAAATGTCGTCAAGGCACAATGCCCTGCTTCCATAGCGGAAAGAGACATGGTCAAACACGACATCCCCCTCCAGTTTCCGGGGAATGATCCGGTATTCTTCCTCCTCCACTTCCTCCTCCGGCAGCGCCATGACTTCCTGGAGCCGCTCCATCGCAACAACAGCCGTCTGCAGCTTCTGCTGGAGGTTCAGAAGATTCATGACAGGTTTTAGAAAATACGAGAGCAGCGAATAAAATACAAGCAGGTTGCCCGCCTCCATTTCCCCTTTCATGACAAAGTAGGCACCGGCGGACAGGATCCCATTCGTTCCCAAAAGCTGCACTGCCATTTTCAGCGTTTCCTGTATGTTCCCGGCTACACCGAGCTGAAAAACCCGTTTCAGCAGGGAGACAAACCGAAACTCGGTCTGCATATCCACTTTCTGTTCCCCGCCAAACGCTTTGATCGTCTGAATGCCGTTTAGCGTCTCCACCATGTAGGATGTCAAAAGGGCATTGTCCTCCATCTGCTTTTCATTCAGTCTGCGGTATTTCCCCCGAAACGCGTACACAATCCCCGCATACAGCACAATCATCCATCCCGTCATGAAGGCCATTTTCCGGTTCTGCACGACCAGCAGGGCAAATCCGCCTGCCGCCATAATGCTGTCAATCAAAATTGTCATGGCCGCGCTGGAAATGGCCTCCCGAACTTTCGAGGCATCCTGAAAGCGGGAAATGATTTCCCCCATTCTTCGTGTTCCAAAAAAATCCATCGGAAGACGCAGCACATGGCTGTAATACCCAAGAAGCAGCGAGATGTCCAGCTTCTGACTCAGATAGAGAAGCATCTGGCTGCGGATTGCACCCATCACACAGTAGAACAGATACAGGCACAGCATTCCACTCGCCACAAAATACAATGTCTCATAGGACAGGTCCGGAATGATGTCATGAAACAAAATTTTGAAGTAGTATGCTCCTCCAATTCCAAAGACAGAGTAGGCAAACGATGCCATCACAATGTACCAGAGAAGCCGCTTCTGGGGCTTCATCAGCATCCAGATCTGCCTTCCAATCTTCTCTTTTTGAGAACCCTTGTGAAAGTTTTGCCCCGGAACGAGAAAAATGAGCACTCCTGTCCATCGGTAAACGACATCATCCTCGTTTTTTCGGGTTCCTCCGAAAAATTCGCGGGGCGACAGCGTCACAATCCCCTTTGCCGGATCCGCAATGGTAATCTTCTTCCGGGTGATTCTGTGAATGACAACATAGTGCATCAGCGTCTGATTGACAATGACATGCGCCACACAGGGAAGCGGAAACTCCATAAAAAACGCTTCCTCATCCCCCTTGACGCCCTTGGCCGAAAATCCAAGCTTCTCCGCCGCACGAATCATCCCGGCGACATTGGTTCCCTGGCGGTCCGTCCCCGCAATGGTGCGTATCTTGGAGATGGGAATATTCAGGCCATACTGGCGTGAGATCGTCGCAAGACAGGCTGGCCCGCAGTCGGTGATGTCATGCTGTTTGTAGCAGTACAGTTTCATTCAGGACGAATCACGGGAGTAATGGTCTGTGATCCGGGTCGTCCAAACCAAGCAGATGCCCAAGCCAATTAATTACGGACATGAGGAAATCATCTATTCCGCCATTGATCGCCTCTTTTTCCTGATTGTTTAATTCCACAAAATTTGACATTCTTTTCACCTCCTGCCTTTACACTACCATTTTCGCATGATATAATCAATCCATCTGTGGTGATTGGCAGGAAAGTTGTGCTATTTGGAGAGATCAAAATGACGCCTTTTTTGATAACTGTTGTACGAATTGTAAATGAACTGCTGATATTTTGTATATTTTTAAGATATGTAAAGTCCAACGCAAACTTTCATCACTGTGAATATTATTTTCGTTTTCTTGTAACTATTCTAATCATTGCTATCAAGACGTCCCCCTACACTTCCTATTTTGACATTTTTAGCTATCTACTGTACTATTGCTATCTGATTTTTCTTTCAAATAAGACGTTTCTATCTTCCTCCTGGCTTTACATTAAGTTTGCATCTGGAATATCTTTTTGGGTTGTAGTCGCACATCTTTGTTTTAGTATTACTTTCAACTGGCCAGTACTATATAACAACGCGCTCTACAAATCTCTCACCAATATGGCCATCTATCTCTTGATCTATATGTTTCTCTCTCTGTTTATTGCCCCGCCGAACAGGAAAGGACCCCCTTTTATGAAATCCAACAAGATCTTTTTGCTCGCTCTGTTCCTCGTATCGACCGCCCTTCTCTGTTTTGCCGCTTATCTGTACAATCCAAAGGAATCTTCTGTCAACACTTCTCTTTTGGTATTTCTCCTGATTGTCCTGTCCATTCTCATCTTTTCTCTCATTCTCTGTCTCTCCTCCCGCTTTTTGGAGGAGGAGGAAAAGCGCCATCTTCTTGAACAGCGGCTGCAAAAGCAGGAGCTGGATCTGGCCTACTACGAAGATGTGTCCAATGCGCTGCGGCAAGTGTCGAAGCTGCGCCATGATTTCAAAAATCACCTGATTATCCTTTCCAATTATGTGGAAAATGGTCAGCCGGAGCTTGCCCTCCACTACATTCACCGCATCTCGGATTTGAGCCGCACTGCAGTGGAAGGTGTTTTTACCAACAACAATACCGTTTCCGCTGTTTTAAACATCAAACAGCGCGAATGTCAAGAGCGGAACATTCCGTTCTACACAAGGCTTTCTTTTCCCCAGATTTATCTGCTGGAGGACGTTCACATTGTCGCCATTCTCGGAAATCTGCTGGACAATGCCATTCAGGCGACGGAGAAATTGGCAGAGTCGCAGCGGCGCATCTGCCTTTCCATCCTGCAGATCGATACGTATCTGGACATTTCGTGTGAGAATTCATTTGACGGAGTGCTCCGCACCGGAAAGCACGGAGAGCTTCTGACGACAAAGAAAGGAAACCACAGATCTCACGGATTCGGCATTCCAAGCATCCGCGACACGGTGGAGCAGTATGGCGGTAAATTTACGCTTTCCTACAGCGATTCTGTTTTTACCGTCCATATTGTTGTGCCCAATCACGACTGATTCTGCATACTACTTTGCCGGATAAAATTGCATGCTCTCCTCAAGAAGTTTGCGCTCTCTGGCATGATTGACCCGCTCCATCATTCTTTGCCGCAGCTGCGCGTAATATTTCCTGCTCATCGGAACTTCCATATGGCTGGAAAAGCAGACCTGATTCTGCCGAATGGATTTCACGCGATTGAAGTTGATGATATACCCCTGGTGGCAATATACGAACCGGGGATGATCCAGATGTTCATAGATTTGTGAGAGCGTGTCATAGCAGGCGTATTCGCCATCCACCGTATGAATGATGCACTGATTTCGCCGCTTTTCGATGTAGTAGATGCCGCTGATCTCAATGGAGATCTCTCTGTAGTTGACCATGACAGTGAGATAACGGCTGTCTGCGGTAAAGCGGTCATACAGGTAATCCACATCAATGATCGCCTTTGCCATCCTCGCTTTCAGCTGAACATATTCCACCGGCTTCACAAGATATCCCACTGCGTCCACATCAAAGGCGTCGATGGCATACGAGGGATAATTGGTGACAAAAATGATGCTCACCATTTTGTCCGTCTTGCGGATTTCTTTGGCTGCCTCTGCTCCATTGATGGAGCCCATCTCTACGTCCAGAATCAAAATCTGAAACGGATGCATTCCTTCTCTGTACAGTTTCAAAAGCTCCTCTGCGCTTCCAAATTCCTGAATCGACAATTGATTGGCACTCTCGCTCTGATATGCGGTAAACATTTCAACGATTCTCCTGCGAAATTCCGGTTCATCATCTACAACTGCAACGGAATATGAATACATAAAACTATCCTCCATTTCTCTTGCAAAAGGAATTCTATAAAATCTCCTCTAGTACCCTTTACAGGATATAGTCTACCATGTTTCCAATTAAAGTCAATTAGATCATGCTCTTTTGATTTGAAATTATGGTGTTTTGACCGGAAAAACAGCCGGAAATCGCCCTCCGGGCGTATCACATAGACGAAGCGCGGTGTAACCCGCTTTGCGAAGTTACGCCGCGCCTTGTAAGCACTTCACATCATTTATTTTACAATAAGACTTTTTCCTGTCATTTCTTTTGGCTGTTCCATTCCCATCAGCTCGATCAGCGTCGGAATGATGTCCGCCAGGCATCCGCCTTCCCGCAATTTGCAGGACGGGTCTGCGTTGACAAGAATAAACGGAACTGGATTGGTCGTGTGCGCAGTAAACGGCGCTCCGGTCTCATAATCCACGAGCTGTTCTGCATTTCCGTGGTCAGCGCAGATGAACATCTGTCCATCCACTTCCCGGATGGCGGCAACTGCTCTGCCGACACACTCATCCACCGTTTCAATTGCCGCAATGGCAGCCGATTCCACACCGGTATGGCCTACCATATCCGGGTTTGCGAAGTTGATGATGATGACATCATATTTTCCGGAACGAATGGCCTCGCAGAGTCTGTCGCACACTTCATACGCGCTCATCTGCGGCAGCAAATCATAGGTCGCCACTTTGGGAGAGTTGACAAGAATCCGGTCCTCCCCTTTGTTTGGCGTCTCCACGCCGCCGTTGAAGAAAAATGTGACATGGGCATATTTTTCTGTCTCCGCGATTCTCGCCTGGGTTTTTCCATTTGCGGCCAGATATTCTCCAAATGTGTTGGTAATGGACACTTTGTGGAAGGCGATTTTCTTATTCGGAATGGTTGCGTCGTATTCTGTGAAGCATACATACGTCACCTGCGGTCTTGGCCCTCTGTCAAATCCGCTGAAATCGTCGCAGCAAAATACTCTTGTCATCTCTCTTGCGCGGTCCGGACGGAAGTTGAAGAAGATCACCGAGTCGTTGTCCTGAATGGTTGCAACGGCTTTTCCGTTCTCTGTCACAACCGTCGGAATGACAAACTCATCGGTCTTTCCCGCTTCATAGGATGCCTGAATGGCGCAGGCGCCGCAGGCTGCCGTTTTTCCTTCTCCATAGCGAAGCGCGCGGTATGCCAGCTCAATCCGATCCCAGCGGTTGTCACGGTCCATCGCATAGTATCGTCCCATAACGGAGGCAACTTTTCCGACACCGATCTTTTCGCACTCCGCCATAAGTTCCTCCACATATCCTTTTCCGGAAGTCGGAGGCGTATCGCGCCCGTCCAAAAAGCAGTGCAAAAATACTTTGTCCAGTCCCTGCCTTTTGGCAAATTCGAGCAGGCCGTAAATGTGTGTATTGTGACTGTGCACGCCGCCGTCAGATACAAGTCCAAACAGGTGAAGGGCGGAATGATTTTTCCTGCAGTTTTCCGCCGCCTCCAGGAATGCCTCATTTTCAAAGAAGACGCCGTCCTGAATCTCCTTTGTGATGCGGGTCAGTTCCTGGTACACAATGCGGCCGGCTCCCATGTTCAGATGTCCTACCTCGGAATTTCCCATCTGGCCTTCGGGAAGACCGACTGCCATTCCGCTGGCATTCCCCTTCACAAACGGGCATTCCGCCATCAGCTGATCCATAACCGGTGTCTTGGCCTGCGCCACGGCATTGCCCTCCGCGTTCGGATTCAAACCATATCCGTCTAAAATCATCAATACTGTTGGTTTCTTACTCATCGCTTTTTTCCTTTACTTGTTATAATTTACGATTTTTCCGAAATCCGGCTTCAGGGAAGCGCCGCCGACCAGACCTCCATCAATATTGGGCTGTACGAACAATTCCGGAGCACTGGAGGCGCTTACGCTGCCGCCGTACTGAATCCGGATGGTCTCTGCCGTATCTGCGTCATAAATCTCTGCGATGCACGCACGAATTGCAGCGCACACTTCCTCTGCCTGCGCTGTCGTTGCCACTTTTCCGGTTCCGATGGCCCAGATTGGCTCATAGGCGATGACTGCGGATGCAGCCTGCTCTGCTGTGACATTCTGGAATGCAATCTTGATCTGCATCCGAATCCAGTCCAGCGTGATTCCCTGTTCTCTCTGCTTGAGGGATTCTCCGCAGCAGATGATTGGTGTCAGTCCGTGCTCAAATGCTTTGAGAATCTTTAAGTTTACGGTCTCGTCTGTCTCCGCGAAATACTCTCTTCTCTCGGAGTGACCGATGATAACATACTTTACGCCTGCATCTGCCAGCATTGCAGGGGAAATCTCTCCCGTATAAGCGCCGCTGTCCTTGAAATACATATTCTCTGCGCCGATCTGGATATTTGTTCCCTTGGCAGCCTCGATCGCCGGGATAATATCAATTGCAGGCACACAAAATACAACATCCACGTCCTCATTTACAACCAGTGGTTTTAATGTATTGACCAGTTCCACAGCCTTGCTTGGAGTCATATTCATCTTCCAGTTTCCGGCAATAATCTTCTTACGCATTATGATCTTCCTCTCTTTTCTTCTTCCATTTCACAACAACGGATCTCCCGCCGGCAGGGTGTCCATCGGACCGGGAATGATTCCTTCCCCGATCCGATCTCACCCGCTCCTTATCTCTGCGCGGATTTTGTTCTCCTTTTTTGCCGTCCGGCTCTGCGGTGCGTTTCTCTCGCCGCTTATTTGTCGTTGGCAGCAACAACGCCCGGCAGTGCCTTGCCTTCCAGAAATTCCATGGAAGCGCCGCCGCCTGTGGAGATGTGGGTCATCTTGTCGCCAAATCCAAGCTGGTTAACTGCTGCTGCGGAATCGCCGCCGCCAATGATGGTCGTTCCATCGATGTGCGCCAGAGCTTCTGCCACAGCCACGGTTCCGGCTGCAAAGTTCGGCATCTCAAATACACCCATCGGTCCGTTCCATACAACTGTCTTTGCGTCTGCAACTGCGTCTGCAAACAGCTTTCTTGTCTCCGGTCCGATGTCCAGTCCCATCTCATCTGCTTGAATCTCGCCTCTCTTTGCGATTCTGGACGGAGCGTCATTGTTAAATTCCTTTGCAACAACGGTGTCGATCGGAATCAAAAGCTTCACGCCCTTGTCAGCAGCCTTCTGAACCATCTCTTTGGAATATTCCAGATAGTCGTCTTCCACAAGAGACGTACCGATCTCTTCTCCTTCTGCCTTCATGAAGGTGTAAGCCATACCGCCGCCGATGATCAGTGTGTCAACCTTATCCAACAGGTTGTTGATTACAGAAATCTTCGAGGAAACTTTGGAGCCTCCCAGGATGGCAACAAGCGGACGTACCGGGTTGTTTACCGCATTGCCAAGGAAATCGATTTCCTTCTGCATTAAGTATCCAACCACTGCGGTGTCTACAAACTGGGTTACGCCCACATTGGAGCAGTGTGCTCTGTGTGCCGTTCCGAATGCGTCATTGACAAATACATCGCAAAGAGACGCCAGATCTTTTGAGAACGCCTCCCCATTTTTTGTCTCTTCTTTTCTGTAGCGGGTATTTTCCAGCAAAATAACATCGCCGTCATTCATCGCCTCTACTGCAGCCCTTGCGTTTGGTCCGACAACTTCCGGATCTGCGGCAAACTTCACTTCCTGTCCGAGAAGTTCCGACAGGCGCACTGCAACCGGAGCCAGGGACAGATCCGGCTTTGGCTCTCCCTTCGGCTTTCCAAGGTGGGAGCAAAGAATTACTTTTCCTCCATCGGCAATCAGCTTTCGAATGGTCGGAAGCGCAGCAACGAGACGATTCTCGTCTGTAATCTTGCCAGCCTGCAGCGGCACGTTAAAATCACAGCGAACGAGGACTCTCAGACCTTTTACATTGATATCATCTACAGATTTTTTGTTCAGCATAATTCTATGTTCCTTTCAAATCTCAAACGTGAACCGCCCATTGTCAAAACCCAATGGGCTTCCTGCTTCCCGGACCTTAAAATCTACGGTCTCCACAGGCGTTACTTCGGACAGTCCCTGCCCTAAAAAGATCGGCTGATCCGTCCTGCCCGTCGAATGCCTGCTCGTGCAGGCACGGCAGGCGCCCTCCGGGCGTCTCGTGAAAAAAGAGCCCGGTCCTTCGGACCGGACCCTTGATGAGTCATACTCCTGCAAATATCTCGCTTAATCCATTAGCCTAATTCAGCGAAATACTTGATTGTTCTAACCATCTGGCTTGTGTAGGAGTTCTCATTGTCATACCAGGAAACAACCTGTACTTCATACAGATCGTCTGCAACCTTTGCAACCATTGTCTGTGTTGCATCAAACAGAGAACCATAGCGAATGCCGATGATGTCAGAAGATACCAACGGCTCCTCGGTGTATCCAAAGGACTCGGAAGAAGCTGCCTTCATTGCTGCGTTGATGCCGTCTACGGTGATGTTCTCGCCCTTTACAACTGCAACAAGGATTGTCGTAGAACCGGTCGGTACCGGAACTCTCTGTGCAGAACCGATCAGCTTGCCGTTCAATTCCGGAATAACAAGGCCGATTGCCTTTGCTGCTCCAGTGGAGTTCGGAACGATGTTCACTGCTGCTGCACGAGCTCTTCTCAGGTCACCCTTTCTGTGCGGTCCGTCCAATACCATCTGGTCGCCGGTGAACGCATGGATGGTGCTCATGATACCAGCCTGAATCGGAGCAAAGTCGTTCAATGCCTTTGCCATAGGAGCCAGACAGTTTGTTGTACAGGAAGCTGCGGAGATAATGGTGTCTTCCGGAGACAGTGTCTCATGGTTTACACTGTAAACGATGGTCTTCAGGTCGTTGCCGGCCGGAGCGGAGATTACAACCTTCTTTGCACCTGCATCAATGTGAGCCTGAGATTTTGCCTTGGAGGTGTAGAAACCGGTACACTCCAGAACAACGTCAACGCCAAGCTCTCCCCACGGAAGATCTGCTGCATTCTTTTCTGCATAGATGGTGATCTCATGACCATCTACTACGATGGAGTTTTCCTTTGCTACAACGGTATCGGCCAGTGCATAGCGTCCCTGAGCAGAATCATATTTTAACAGATGAGCCAGCATCTTCGGGCTTGTCAGGTCGTTGATTGCAACGATTTCATATCCTTCTGCGCCAAACATCTGTCTGAAAGCCAGACGACCAATACGGCCAAAACCATTAATTGCCACTTTTACTGCCATGATAAAGTTCCTCCTAAATAGAATAAAATATCTTAACTGCAAAATCTCGCGGCTGCAAGATCACAGACGCTCGAATCCGCAGCTATGGTCATGGTTGCACTTCAATCACAAATGAACCTGTCTTTATTTTACCTTTTTTATCAAGAAAAGGCAAGCATTTTCCTCTATGTTTTTTTGTTTTTTTCAAAATTTAGAGACCATCTCTTTTCTTTCCCACCCTCTCCTGACGGTTCTTTTTGATTTCTGTTTTCGCAGTACGTTTCCGTAACAAGTCTGTGCAGTTTTTCGGCTTTCTATTCCTGCTCAGACGCAGAATGCGCAGTCCCAAAGACAGCATTGACTTTTTCCCAAAACAGCTTTATTCTTATGGAAGAAAGATTTCTTGCCGACTGGCTCACAGGAGGATGTTATGGATACCGATTTGCAAAAGAGTTCCGAGCAGCTGCTTCGCTATTGCGACACACTTCAAAAGAAATATGGCATTTACCAGGGTCAGGAGATTTCCCTGAGAGACTGCATGAAACTGGAGTGGCTTTTTTATCTGTTGTACCTGGCATGTGACGGGCGAAAGCTGAACTGGTATGAATACCGTTTTCTGACCGAAAAACTCGGCTTTTCCCAGGCAAAGGAACAGATGGACCAGCTCTATTATGAACGGCAGCTCGGTTCGGTTTTGTTTGCCTCAAAAATCCCCCGATCGCTCCAGGAATTTGTCCGCATGGATCTGATTCATCAGGGAAACGGAAAGGTTTCGTCCTACGGACAGTCTCTTGTCAATTTTTATAAGAAAATCGGCGAGCGCTTCATCGCCTGCGACAGCCATGTGGATGTCGGCGAGCTAAAGCGCCATTCGGAATATATCAAAAATCTGCAGACATATCTTTCCCGGCAAAATGTTGCCCGGAAAAAGAAGGCCTCCTCTTCCGATGACGCCGCTTCCCCGGAAAAGGGCAGTCTCTCCCAGGCATCGCCGGAGGCAAGCGGGAAAATAGAAACGGCCAAACCGGATTTTGAGGCGGTAGACCAGCTTGTGGAGGAGCTCAACAATCTCATCGGCCTGGAAAATGTCAAGGAGGAAATCAGCAGCCTCATCAATCTCGCAAAGATCCAGCAGCTTCGCAAAGAGCGCGGGATGCCCAATACTGAACTTTCCCTGCACATGGTTTTTTCCGGAAATCCCGGCACCGGCAAGACGACGGTTGCACGTATGCTCTCCCGAATCTACTATGAGCTCGGTCTCTTGTCCAAAGGTCATCTGGTGGAAGCGGAGCGCTCCAGCCTTGTCGGCGGGTATGTCGGGCAGACGGCGCTCAAGACAAAAGAAGTCATTGAATCCGCCTACGGGGGAATTTTGTTCGTCGACGAGGCGTATACGCTCACTTCCGGAAAAGGCAATGCGGATTTCGGGCAGGAGGCAGTGGATACGCTGCTCAAGCTGATGGAGGACAACCGGGATAAGCTTGTCGTCATAGTCGCCGGTTACACCGAGCTGATGAAAGAGTTTCTGGCATCCAACCCGGGACTAAAATCCCGCTTTAACAAATTCATTGAATTTCCGGACTATCAGCCGGAGGAGCTGACCCGGATTTATGAGCTTCGCTGTACACAAAACCAATTCTCTCTCACGGAGGCTGCCCGCGAAAAGATCAAGTCTTACTTTACGCGAAGGTGCCAGGAGAAGGAGGAGAATTTTGCAAACGCCAGAGAGGCGCGCAACCTTTTTGAGCGAACGATCACGGCACAGGCCAATCGGCTGGCAGGGCTAAAGGAAGTGACCGACGCGCAGCTTGTCTCCATTGAGGCGGACGACGTCGATACCGATTCCCTCCATCCGGTTCGAAGGGAGGGATTGTCTTGATTCTGGCCGACTTCCACACACACTCCTGTTTTTCCGGGGACAGCAGCGCTTCCCCTCGGCAGCAGATCCAGGCCGCCATTGACGCCGGGCTGCGCCATTTGTGCTTTACCGACCACCAGGATCCCGATTATACCGACGGGGAGATTCCGTTTGTCTTTGATACGGAAGCATACTTTCAGACGATGCGCCCGCTTAAGCAGCAATATCGCGGCCAGATCGACCTTTCCATCGGCGTGGAGCTTGGACTGCAGCCCCATCTTTCCAAAACGCTCCCGGAATACGCGGCCTCCTACCCCTTTGACTATATCATCGGCTCCACCCATGTCGTGGACGGGCTGGATCCGTATTATCCGCGCTACTGGCAGCAGCACAGCGGCGAGGAAGGCATTTTGCGATATTATGAGTGGACACTGAAAAATGTTCAGACCTTTGACTGTTTCGACTGCTATGGACATCTGGACTATATCGTTCGCTACGCGCCCGGGCAGCGCCAGTCCTACTCCTGGCGCCGGTATGCGGATCTTGTGGATGAAATTTTAAAGACACTCATCCAGCGCGGGAAAGGCATCGAGTGCAACACCGCCGGTTTTGCCCACGGACTTGGCCATCCAAACCCGGAGGAATCCATCCTCCGGCGCTACATGGAACTCGGAGGGGAGCTGCTTACGATCGGCTCCGACGGACACACGCCAGAGCGCATCGCCTTCGGGTTTGATCGGCTGCCCGATCTTTTAAAACGCTGCGGGGTTCGCTATTATACCGTCTTCACCAACCGGACGCCGCAATGGATCCCGCTCTGATGCGACCGATTTGTTCTTTTTCCGCCTTGACAAACCGGCCCGCCTCTCCTACAATAAAATCCCGCGCAAATGCTGACCCGAATCGCGTCGGCTTTGCGCAGGCTGTTTCACCCTCGATGTCTGGAGGCGATTTATGAAATCATTTGTATGGCTGTTTGTTTTTTTGATCTTTCTCCTGTTTGAGGCGGTAATTCCGGGCTTCTTTCTCATCTGGTTTGCAGCGGGAGCCCTGGCCGCATATCTGGCCTCTCTCGCCGGCGCATCGCTTGTCCTCCAGTGCTGCGTCTTTTTTCTGACGTCCGCCGCTGTCTTTTTCCTCTTCCGTCCTTTGACGCGAAAGTTAAGTCAAATCCCTGCGGTTAAAACGAACGTGGAGAGCTTCATCGGAATGACCGTCCGCGTTGTGCAGACGATCCACAATGAGGAGGAGACCGGAATGGTTGTGTTAAACGGCTTAGAGTGGACGGCGCGCAGCGCGCAGGAACAAGTCGTAATCCCGGAAGGTTCTTATGGAATTGTGCGGGAAATCTGCGGGGTAAAGCTGATCATTGAGCAGATGACGGAAGAGGATCTGCCGGATTTCAGTTGAAATGGCTTTCAATTGAAATGACTACAGGGAGGAGAATGAATCAAAATGGAAATGAAATGGGACACGACGAAAAAATATGGCCTCGTTTTGGAAGGCGGTGGAGCGAAAGGCGCGTACCAGATCGGAGCCTGGAAGGCTTTGCGGGAAGCCGGGATCCGCTTCTGCGCGGTGTCCGGCGTCTCCGTGGGCGCACTCAACGGCGCGATGGTTGTGATGGATGACATTGACCGCGCCGTTCAAATCTGGGAGAACATCCGCTATTCTCATGTCATGGATGTCGACGACCAGAAGATGAAAGAAGTGTTTCGGGGGACGTTTTCCAAAGAGACGCTGCGGAGTCTGCTCCGGGCTGGATTTCGCGTCCTCACAGAAAAGGGATTTGATGTGACGCCTCTGCGGAATCTGATTGCCAAAGCCGCCGACGAGGAGAAAATTCGCAGTTCTGACATTGCGTTCTATCTGATCACGTACTCTATCACCGACCATCAGCTTCTGGATCTGGACATTCGGGATGTGGAGGAGGGGCTGATCGGAGATATGCTTTTGGCAAGCGCCTATTTCCCCGCCTTTCGAAATGAAAAGCTCCACGGAAAGCGCTACACCGACGGCGGGGGATGGAATGTCGTTCCGCTTGACTCCCTTGTGAAACGGGGATACCAGGATATCATCGTCATCCGCATTTACGGCATCGGAGTGGAACGAAAGGTTGAAATTCCAGCGGGCGTTCACGTCCTGGAAATCGCACCCCAAAAGAACCTCGGAAGTGTCCTTGATTTTGACGCGCAGCGCAGCAAGCGGAATATGGTTCTTGGATACTACGATGCCAAAAAAGCGCTCTACGGTCTTCTCGGAAAAACATACTATATCGATTCGCTTTTGAACGAACAGCAGTGCTATGAGAAACTGATGGAACTTGTCCAGGCTGCATGGAGGCGGGAGGAAGGGCAGGAAGTGTCCCTGAGAAGCCTCCACAAAGACGTCTTCCCCCGGATTGCAAGATCGTGCGGATGCAAAGGGGACTGGGACTACCGGACGCTCTACATTGCCCTTTTGGAGCGAATGGCAGATTTTTGCCGGATTGACCCGTATCAGATCGTGACAGAAGAAAGCCTGTACCAGAAAATAGTGGAGGTTGGAAATCAGATGAGCCGGGCGCCCTGGGAAATGGAGGAGACAGAAAAGCGAATCCGCGGCTGGGCCTGGCTCTGGCCGTGCGGCGCAAACGCATCCACTTCGTCCGATGTCTCAGACGAGGCCGCCTGCCATCTGCCCGCAAATCCGGGGGTATGACAGGCAAACCGGGACAAGGCGTGTGTCAGGAAATGATCGTTCCGGTCTTTCCGAGAATTCCGCCCAGCGCTTTGTCAATGGAAGTGATGATTGCCGTGCGCCCTTTTCCGTTGGAGACAAAGTTCACGGCAGCGGCAAGTTTTGGCATTCCGCCCGACTGGGACAGACCGCCCCGGTCTAAAATATCGAGCGCCTGAGAAAGCGACAGCTTCTCAAGCATCGCTTCCTGCTCGGTGTCCTCATACAGGAAAATATGCTCACGCGCCGACAAAAACAGCAGTATCTCGGCATCCAGCTCGTCTGCCATTTTGGCTGCGGTGGCGTCTTTCTCGATGACAGCGCTGGCTCCCTTTAAGCGGGTTCCCTGCTCCAGAACCGGAATTCCGCCTCCGCCTCCCGCAATGACAACGTGTCCGGCGTCAGAGAGGGCGCGGATGGAATCAATTTCATAGACTTCGATGGGGGAGGGGGAAGCGATGATGCGGCACCATCCCCCATTTGTTTCCACCACATAGTTGCCTTTCTCGACCTCAGCATCCGCCTCTTCCTTCGTCATCAGACGTCCGATCGTCTTGATGGGGTGATTGAAGGCGCGGTCAAACGGATCTACCTTCACCTGAGTAATAATGGTGCAGACCGGTTTGTAGATTCCCCGGTTCAGCAATTCTGTGCGGATTGCATTCTGAAGATCAAATCCCATAAATCCCTGGCTCATGGCACTGCACACAGACATCGGGGAGGCGGTAAATCCTTCCTGCCTGTGGTTGACCGCAAACTCATTCATCGCCGTATGAATCATTCCTACCTGAGGACCGTTGCTGTGGGTCAGAACAACCTGGTATTTGGCTTCCACAAGATCTGCAATCGCCTTTGCAGCTGCGGTCACACCCTTTTTCTGCTCCGGAAGGTTCGTTCCAAAGGAAGTACGGCCGATGGCAACAACAATACGTCTCTGCTTCATAGATAACATCCTTTCGTTTTGGGCAGGCTCCTGGCCTACGGTCTCATTGACGTTCCGTATCCTGGCACAGAAAACGGTTTCGCTCTGCAAGACGGAGGGAGGAGCCTTGTAAATCATGCTTCTTTATGTTATGATGTGGAGGGCAAACATCTGTTTCCCTCCAGATCTCACGGATTTCTTCGTGCAAAAGCACTCCCGCATTCCGCAGCGCCGTTTTGCTGTCCTGCGGGTTTCAAAAGTCATCTATATTATATCAGCTTCCGCATGGCCGTGCAAGGTGATTCCGGGAAAAATATTTCGGTCATCTTCTGCCGCCAGGCGGCCGCGTCAAACCGTACCAGAGGAAAGGAATGGATTCATGAAGAAAAAAATCGTTGTCGGAATGTCCGGGGGAGTGGATTCCTCGGTTGCGGCATATTTGCTGAAGGAACAGGGGTATGATGTCATCGGCATAACGATGCGAACCCACCCAGAGCAGGACTCCGTGCAGGAACGTCTCTTTTCCCGCACCGTGGAGGACGCGCAGAGAGTGGCAAGCACGCTTGGCATCCCCTATGACATCGTCGATTTTCAGGCGGAGTTTCAGCGGCATGTCGTCGATTATTTTGCAGCGGAATATCTCCAGGGCAAGACGCCAAACCCATGCGTTATGTGCAACCGGTTTGTAAAATGGGAGGCACTCTTAAAAAAGGCATTCTCCCTCGGTGCGGAGGGCATCGCGACCGGACACTACGCCCGCATCTGCCGTCTGGAAAACGGAAGATATACCCTCCGCAAGTCCGCCTCCGACGCCAAAGATCAAACCTATGCGCTCTACAACCTCACGCAGTTTCAGCTGAGCCATACGCAAATGCCGGTCGGAGCGTATCCCAAGGAAGAGATCCGCAAAATCGCAAGACAGATCGATGTGCGGGTGTCCGAAAAACAGGACAGCCAGGAAATTTGTTTTATCCCCGACAACGACTACCCGCGCTTCATCCGGCAGATGGCGGGCGAGCGTGTACCCGGCGCCGGGAATTTCGTCACCCAGGACGGGGAAGTCGTCGGAAGGCATCGGGGAATCATCCACTACACCATCGGGCAGAGAAAGGGGCTGAATCTTTCGATGGGGCACCCCGTATTCGTCACAGAAATCCGCCCCGAGACAAATGAAGTTGTCATCGGAGAGAGCGAAGATGTGTTTCAGAGCAGCCTCGTGTGCGACCGGTTAAACGTCATGGCAATTCCCTCCCTGGACCGCCCCATGCGGCTGTATGCCAAAGTGCGCTACGCGCACAAAGGCGCGCCTTGCCTCGTCACCCCCCTTGAGGGCGGACGGGCCAGCGTTGTCTTTGACCGTCCGCAGCGCGCCATCACGCCCGGACAGGCCGTTGTCTTTTATGAGGGGGAGTGTGTTGTCGGCGGAGGAACCATCTGCTCTGTCTGAAAACACGCAAACGCCCTTCCAGCCAGAAACGGACCGGAGAAAATTTCTTCCCCGATCCGTTTTGTTTTGATTCGCTTTGATTCGTCTCTATTCTTTTTTGCTCTTCCGCCCGATTATTTTACCCGAACGAATACTTCCCGGTAGATGACGCCAAGCTGGAATGCCAGGTCGTGGTCTCCGACGAAAATATCCAGGCAGTTCGTCTTGATTCCGCCGCCGCAGTCTTCCGCAACATAGGCATGTCCATCTACAACCACGGTAGACCCGTACGGAATCTGTTTCGGATAAACCGCCACACTTCTGCCTACGGTGGGAATGGTTCCTGTCGCTGTCGTCGCATTCTGGCGCCCGGTACAGCTTTCACACGCACAGTAGTGGGTAATCCGGAAAATTCCCAGAGAGATCAGAGATCCTGCCGGAAGTCCGGCCTGTGCCGCGATGGCATCGAGCCGCTGCTGCTCCTTTGCGGCCGCCGCTGCTGCGGCTGCCTCCTGCTGTCTGCGCGCTTCCTCTTCTTTTTGTTTTCTCTCCGCCTCTTCCCTTTGCCTTCTCTCTTCTTCCTCTTTCTTTCTTTTCTCCTCTGCAATCCGCTGCTCTTCCTTCGCAGAAATGCTTCCCTGGAAGTTGTACTGGATGGAGATGTACTCCGCTGCTACGTATCCTGTCCTGCCGCTCTCGTCAAGCAGAATCTCGCACCAGGCACCGCCCTTTTGCTGTATAACGTAGGTCTCCCCTGCTTTTGCTCTCCCAATGCGTTCGCCCTCTGCGGAAGGAATCTGACGAATGTTCAGCACATCCGCCACAACAAGTGCTTCCTCCGTCAGCTGTGCCGCAACCTTGTCTGCAGCGTCATCTCCGGACAGCACATCTTCTTTGCGCACATATCCCTCAAAATCGACGCTCCGGATCTGATACCACTGTCCCTCCTGTCCGATGAGTTCTGCGCAAGCTCCCGGGAAAAGTTTTCCCGTGTAAGCGCTTCCCGTATCCGTCTGACTGTACACCGTCACAAACGACTCCTTCTCCAGATCTACATATACTTTTGCGGAAAACTCCTGGCGAAGGCGAAACATCTCCATGTCTACGTTTTCCCATCCTCTTTTTCCAATTCGGATCGGGTCGTCCTCTTGTGTCTCTTCGGATGTTTCCTCAGAATCATCCGACGGCTCCTCCTTCTCCTCGCTCCACCCCTTAGACTCCAGAGCGAGCTTCATCTGCTGTTCAATTTCCGGATTGCGGAAATCATATGTAAATTCTACGGACTCTTCTGCTGTATTTTCTCCTGCCTCCCAGTCCTGTTCTGCTCTCGCTGCAGTTCCTCTCCCCAGGAAAACCAGCGCCAGACCAAGAAGAGCGATGCATTTGAAATACATTCTACACCTGCTCATGATACCCTCCTCTTTTCTCTTCATGAGATGCATTGTTTTGTAACAATTTCGGCTGCATTTGTTGCATCTTTTTGAACTTATTACAGTTTTATTACAAATGTATAATAGCAGAATTACAATCCGTTGTCAAGTTCCAAAGAAAAAAAAGACACATCTTCCTTTTGGGAAGATATGTCTTTCATCTGTCCACGGTTTGTCTTCGCTGCCTTGCCGCTTCATAGAGAAGGACGCTGGATGCGATGGCCGCATTCAGCGATTCTACTTTGCCGGCCATTGGAATCTGAATACAGATGTCCGCCTGCCCGGCCGTCTCGTCGGACAGCCCGTTTGCCTCATTTCCGATCAGGAATGCACAGGACTGTCGATAGGAAACTGCGTCGTAGGGCAGCGCCCCCTTTAAATGTGCACCGTAGAGGGAGACCCCCTGCTGTTTTAAGCGCTTTAAATCCGAAACGATGTCATCGGTATACAAAAATGGAATGCGAAACAGCGATCCCATCGTTGCCCGGACGGTCTTGGGATTGTAAATGTCCACCGTATCCCGGGTCATCAAAATCCCGGTGATGCCCGCGCCCTCTCCGGCCCGCATCATTGTCCCGAGATTTCCCGGATCCTGAATTGTATCCAGAACCAGAAGCAGCGCCGGCCGGCCGCTGGGAAAGAAATCCTCCCAGCGATAAACCGGCTGACGCGCCAGCGCCAATATTCCCTGCGGCGTTTTCGTGTCACACATCGTCTCAAACACAGAATCTTTCACCACTTCGCAGGCATGGCGTTCAAGAAGCGCTCTGTTTTGTCCGTCCCGGAAAAACTGTTCCGAGACATAGACTTCTCTCACCCATTCCAGAGGGAGTTCCCCGTACATCTTCGGACCTTCCACAAGAAAGAGGCCCTCTGCTTTTCGAAGCTTCGCCTTCTTTTGCAGCTGCTGCACGAAGCGCACTCTGGAATTGGAAGAAGCGGTAATCATCAGCGGTGAACCAGCATCTTGCTGATTTCGTATTGATATTCCGGAATGTCTTTTTTCATCGCCAGCGCCTCATTGATGTCGAAATCAACGAAGTCACCGTTGAGATATCCAACGACTCTCTTTGTCTTGCCCTCACAGAGAAGCTCTACGGCCTTTGCCCCCATAATGGACGCATACATTCTGTCCTTGCAGGTCGGATTTCCGCCGCGCTGAATGTGGCCGATGATGGTCGCACGTGTCTCGATACCGGTTGCCGCCTCAATTCTCTTTGCCATGCTGGCGGAATGTCCAATTCCTTCCGCATTGATGATGATGTGGTGTTTCTTTCCTGCTTTGCGGCTCTCCAGTATTTTGTTGATCAGTCCCTGCTCGTTGCCGTCATAGCGCTCCGGAAGAAGAATTGCCTCCGCTCCTGCCGCTATGCCGCACCACAGTGCAATGTATCCGGCGCTTCTTCCCATTACTTCGATGATGCTGCATCTCTCGTGGGAGGCAGACGTGTCCCGGATCTTGTCGATGGCATCCATTGCGGTGTTGATCGCTGTGTCAAATCCGATTGTGTAATCCGTGCACGCAATGTCAAGGTCAATCGTTCCCGGAAGTCCAATGGCATTGATTCCAAGGTTTGCAAGCTTGCAGGCTCCGTTGAACGAGCCGTCCCCGCCAATTACAACGAGGCCGTCAATTCCATGTCTCTTTAAAATCTCCGCACCTTTCTTTTGTCCTTCCTCCGTCCGAAACTCCTCGCATCTTGCCGTGTACAAAATTGTACCGCCGCGTGAGATAATGTCTGACACGCTAAAGAAATCCAGATCTACAATTTCTTCATTCAACAGTCCGCTGTATCCTCTCATGATTCCTTTTACTTTCAGCCCTTTTGCCAGACCTGTGCGCACAACCGCACGAATTGCGGCATTCATGCCCGGCGCATCTCCACCGCTTGTCAAAACGCCAATCGTTGTTACTGCATTTGCCATAATCTTGATTCCTCCATCCGTTTGTTGCCGTTCTATTTCTGTTTTTTCCTGACAGATTTATTCTAATTCATTTTGTCCCAATTTTCAATAGTCTTTTCGACAACTCTTATATTATTTTCCCCGTATTTCTCTTTCAATATCGCTAAATTCTCCGAATTCACCGCAATATTCCAGTTTCGGGGCATTTTTTTATACTGCCGCGTCGCCCGGACAAAAATGACCAGCACATTCGTTCCTTCCCACGGCTCCACCGTCTTTTTCAGCTCTTCCTCCTGTCTCTTATAAGAGTTCCAGTCCTCAAACTGGATCCAGAGCTCTTTGGGTGTCTCCTCAAACGGGACGATTCTCTCACAAATCAGTTTTCCCGTCTGCTCTTCCCCCATAGAAACTCTTCCCCGAATGAAAAGCTTGCGGTCTTCCGTGAGCAGGGCTCGGTACTTTTCGTATTGCTTGGGGAACAAGATGACCTCAACGGTTCCGACAAGGTCTTCCATTGTCACAAATGCCATCATTTGATTGTTCTTTGTCCCTTTCACGGTTTTTGCCGTCAGCATGCCTCCGATCACTGCCGTACTGCCGTCTGTCAGCTGGGACAGGCCCGTTTCTTCATCGACCGCAAACTGGCTGCTGACCGCTGTGGCATTTTTCTTCATCGCCCCCTCATCCTCCATCAGCGGGTGTCCGCTGATATAAATACCCAAAACGTCTTTTTCCATGGACAAAAGAACCGAGGAATCGTATTCCCCCACATCCGGGAAATCAATTTCAAAGTCTTTCCTGTCCTCTTCCTCCACCAGGTCAAACAGGCTCATCTGGCCGCTCATTGTCTCTTTTTTTTCTCTGGCGGCCTGATCCATCATCGCGGCGTACACCTGCAGTTTCTGTTTTCTCGTCCCCGGAAGCGCATCCAGCGCTCCCGCCTTGATGAAGCTCTCGATGGTTCTTTTGTTCGCCTCTTTTCCAGACATCCGGGTAATAAAGTCCTGGAGGCTGTTAAAGCGTCCATTCTCTCTGCGCTCCGCAATCAGAGCGTCAATGACAGACTTCCCTACACTTTTCAGGGCGGACAGCCCATATCGGATGTTGTCACCTGCAACCGAGAATCCGCTCTCTCCGGAATTGATGTCCGGAGGCAGAACGGAAATGCCCATCTGTCTGCAGATTTGAATATACTCCGATACTTTTCCCAGATGATCCATCACAGATGTCATCAGGGCGGCCATAAATTCCACCGGATAGTAGTGTTTTAGATAAGCTGTCTCATATGCGACAACCGCGTAACACGCAGCATGAGATACCGATAGGTCAGCGTTTGATGTCATCTCTGGCTTTTCCCCCGGTCCACACCGGACATGCACCTTTCAGCGCATCCGGCGTTCCCCCGATTTCTGCGTCTTTTCCTGCAAAAACCGGCTTGAGGTCATCCCTCCCTCTCCATTACAGAGATTTCACAGGTGCGGCCTCTGCTTTTTGGCATCCGTTCAGCGGCTTATTGTGCTTCGTCCGCTTACCGAGCGCACTCGGCCCGATGCCTTTCCCCGTACCAATCCATCCTATCTGTGCATTGATATCCTTAGGTGCCTGGCTCTGAGCCTGCGGGCCTGACAGCGCCTGTAACGCTGTATGGTGTTTCATAACAAACATTTTTACTCCACCACACCCGCGGCGTGAACGAATCTCTGCCAATCCGTATGCACTCACGCCCGGTCCGTTTCCGGACCGTCTCTCTTTAGACTCTTTCCTTCGCCGGTTCGTCAGCTGCACAGCGCAGCATTCTCACCATAGATATGTTATAGACCCCCGGCATATCACCTCCCATGCCCAAGCGCTCAGGTTTAGGGAAGTTTCTGCCGACTTTACCGAACTTCTGACTGCCGCATTGCTTTGCACAGCCAGTCGGAGAATCAGGGCGCGTGTTTCCGGGCGTTACCCCCTCATTCCACGCAGTCGGATGATTCGTTCTCCTTCCTTCTCTTTCCGAAACAGAATTTTCGGTTTTGTAAGGCAGTGCCGGCTCTTTGTTGATTTTAAGCCGGAACGGGTCGAACATTTGTTGAATGCGTATTTCGCGAAGTCAATCATTTCATCAAAAATCGTCTGCGCCACCGTCTCCGGAATTCCATTGGCAACGCAGCCCTTTACACCTTCCTCCTCATTTCCATATACGAAATTCCTTCGTTCCTTCTCCATAACGGAGCCTTTCTTTTTTGACATGGCTCTGCGAACCAGGTCGCTTCTCCCAAGGGTGTATCCGGCCAGATCGCGCACGATCTGCATAACCTGTTATGGTGATAGGTCAGCGTTTGATTTCTCTCCGGCTTTTCCCCCACCCCGCACCGTGCGTGCAGCTTTCACCGCACACGGCGCTCCATCGTCGTCGCCTTCGATAACTCCGGCGGCGGCGACTTGTGCCCATCCCTCCATCTCCATTACAGAGACTTCATCGGTTCGAACACTGCTTTTTTGCACCGGTTCAGCCGCTTATTGTTCTTCGTCCGCTTATCGCCCGACTCGTGCACCGTCTCAGTCCCATTTTAGAACGTCGATGAGACAATACACGAGTCCGACAACCCGATACATTTCCGTGTTCCAATAATTCTATCCCTCCAGATATCCTTAGGTTCCTGCCAGCAGCCGTCGGCTGTCTTGTGCCTGTAACACAACATGGACTTTCATAACCAGGAATTTTACTCATCCACACCTTTGTATGCGGCTGCTTCTGTCGCAGGTTCGTCCGTCTTTTGACATTCTAACCATAGATATGTTATGGACCACCGGCATATCAAGCGCCCGATCCGGTTTGCCTTTTTTCGGATCGCAGCTCTCCTGTGCCGACTTCACCGAGCTTCACACGCTGCGGCTTTCGCCGTTTTGCGCATGTCGGAGTATTATGGAGTGTGTTTCTCATCCATTTTGGATGTCTCTTGTCCGAGAAGGCGTTACCCTTTCATTCCACACTTCGAATTATTCGTTCAGATCCCGGTTGAAAAGATCTGCCCGGTCTTTTCAACCGGGAACGCGTCGCACCCTGATATACAATACACCCATACGTAGGAGCAAGAATTGGCTCCAATTGAGGACATTCATACGTAATCGAAGATTTGTCATTCTTTCCCTTCAGGTATTTCGGAATAAATAGCGATAGGTAACCCTTTGATGGAATCCTCGGGTTTTCCCCCGCTCCGCACCGTACGTGAGTCTTTCGAGCTCATACGGCGCTCCCCCTCTGCCGCCGCACCAGGCGATGCGCGGCAGCGGCTTGTGGCTGTTGCTCCATCCTCATTACAAGGACTTCTTCGCTCGTGCCACTGCTCTCCCTGTGACAAAGGACAGTTATAAAAATACTTTTCTTTCCTGCCCACTAGATCATCGAACATAAAGGTTCTCCCTATTCACAGCTTTCAACGTTCCGATCCTTCTTCCTTCTCATCTCATACTTAGGTGCTTCCTTTGAACTCTCATGCCTAACCGTGCCTGTAACACGGTATGGCGTTTCATTTCGACCAGGATTACTCCGCCACACATGATTTTCCTATGAAGTCCGTACATTCGGAAGTTCGTCAGCTCCCTTTGGGGAAGCATTCTCACCCTATATGAGCATCGACGCCCGCCCGATCCGTTCCCCCATCACACCCTCAGCACCCTTTCGCTCCCACAAAATGGCGCGCTTGATGGAGTCCGTTCAGACGACTTTACCGAGCTTATAACATCGGATGCTTTATCATCTCCTGCTATTCGGAGGTCTCAGCGCAAACCCTTCCAGGCGTTACCCTCTCATTTGGTTTGTTGAAAGATCAGTTCTCCGCAGTCGGATTCTCTCCCGCCTGCAGGTTGGGGGTTCTCCCCCAAAACGTTTCGCACAGTCCATTGGTCCCGGCCTGTACAGGGAAATTCCCGCAATGACATCTTCCAGATTTTCCGGTTTCAGTTCCTTCATGAAGTTTTTCATTCCGGAACTTTCCAATTGAAAGACCCCCTCTGTTCGTCCGGTCCCCAGAGAGGCAAATACTGCACTGTCATTCATTTCCATTTTGTCCATGTCAATCACAATCCCTCGGTTGTGCTTCACATTGGCGACCGCATTCTGAATGACCGTGAGTGTGCGGAGTCCAAGAAAATAGGAATAGGTAAGGATCTTCCTCAGCCATTGCCTGTCCGGCGTCCTTTTCCCCTCCTTCACACCGTGCGTGCGGCTTTCACCGCACACGGCGTTCCGCCAAACACATCGCCCGCACTCGCTTTGTTCTGGCTATGGGCCTTTGCTCCAGGGGAATTGCCCCCCTTCTTCACTACTACGCCCTGCTGCCGCCCGGATTCACAGGCCATTTCCTGCCTGTTGGAGGTTTCGACGCTTAAACATCTTGGCACCCTCCTCCGGGTTTCAATTGTTCCGTTGGTTCTATCCTTTCATTATAACAACTTAGCTGCCGCCTTTGGCCCGCAGGCCATTCTTTCACCCTCTGCTGAATGGATTCAGAACTCCTGCTGCATTTCCAGCAGAAGCCGCAGCCGCAATGGACAATGCGTCTGCCGCGGCCCAAATCCTTGTTGGATTTGTCTCTGCGGGTCTTTCCCACGGCGGTTCCCGGTGAGTCAGCCTATTGTTTTTCAGAGGACCCCCGGCGATTGTCTCGCCGACTTTACCGAGCTTCATACCGTTTTGCTTTAAGCCAAAACCGCATGTCGGAGGATCAGGGAGTGGGGCATCAGCATTTGCTCCGTAGACGGAATTGCACCGTCCTCATCAAACCAACCGTTAAACAGGTTTCTTTCCCTGTTCCGCTGACTTGTTTCCGTTTCCAGAGTGTTTCGCCAGCGAACAATTCGCACGTCCATTTTTAACAATCCAAGCTCCTCTAGCGTCGTCATCGTAAACTGCGTTGTGATGGAACCGTCCGCTCCCTTAGACAGGGGGACGTACTCATCGACCGGCAGCTGGCTGATGACAACACCCGCCGCGTGCATTGAGGTATGTCTTGGCATTCCCTCTAATTTTCGCGACATCTCAATCAGGTTGTGAATTTCCGGATCCGCCGTATACAGACTCCTGAGTTCGGGGTTCCTCTCCAAAGCTTCATCGATGGTGATGTTTAATTCGTTTGGAATCATCTTTGCCACCGTATCGCACCGGGAATAGGGGAGATCCAGCACCCGCCCGACATCCCGGATGACGCCTTTGGCCGCCATCGTACCAAATGTGACAATTTGCACGACCTCATCCTTGCCGTATTTTTGAACAACATAGTCGATCACTTCCTGACGGCGCTCAAAGCAGAAGTCAATGTCGATGTCCGGCATTGAGATCCGCTCCGGATTCAAAAAACGCTCAAAGATCAGGCTGTAGCGGATCGGGTCAATGTTTGTAATTCCAAGACAGTAGGCGACAAGACTTCCCGCTGCGGATCCTCTTCCGGGTCCGACCATAATCTTTCGGCTTCTCGCAAAGCGGATGAAATCCCACACAATCAGGAAGTAGTCCACGTATCCCATTGTGCGGATCACGCTTAATTCGTACTCCAGCTTGTTTTCCAGCGCTTCCTTCCCGCCTGCTTTCTCCGGATCCGGATACCGCTTTTGAAGCCCTTCCCGGCAGAGTTTTCTTAGATATTCCCAGGCGGTATACCCTTGCGGGACATGGAATTTTGGCAGCTTTGTCACGCCAAACTCAATCGTTACGCTGCACCGCTGCGCGATCTTGTGTGTGTTTTCCAATGCCTGCAGTGCATAGGGAAACAGCTGCGCCATTTCCTGCTCCGACTTGCAGTAGTACTGCCCGCCCTCATAGCGCATCCGCTTCTCATCTTTTACTTTCTTTCCGGTCTGGATGCAGAGCAAAATGTCGTGGGCTGCCGCATCCTCTTCTCTGATGTAGTGAATGTCATTTGTTGCTACCAGCTCGATTCCCGTCTCTCTGGACATGCGCAGAAGAGACATATTGACCGTCTTTTGCGCGGAAATGCCATGATCCTGCAGTTCCAAAAAGAAATTTCCTTTTCCGAAAATGCGCTCATAGCGAAGCGCCGACTGTTTCGCCTCTTCGTACATTCCCCGCTCCAGAAAGCGGGCGACCTCACCGGCCAGACAGGCGCTCAAGGCAATGATCCCCTCATGGTATTGCGCAAGCACCTCGTAATCCACCCGTGGTCTGTAGTAGTAGCCATCCACAAATCCTTTGGATACAATCTTCATCAGGTTGTGGTATCCGGTGTCGTTTTCGGCCAGGAGGATCAGGTGGTAATACCGGTCTTCTCCCTCGGTCTTTTCCCGGTCAAAGCGGGAACCTGGCGCCACGTATACTTCGCAGCCGAGAATCGGCTTAATGCCAGCCTCGCGGGCCGCCCGGTAGAAGTCGATGACACCATACATTACCCCATGATCTGTTATGGCCATACTGTCCATTCCCAATTCTTTTGCGCGGGAAACAAGCTCTTTGATTTTGCAGGAACCATCCAAAAGGCTATATTCCGTATGCACATGAAGATGGGTAAATGCCATAGTCTTCCTTTCCTTTCTCTCTATTGTGACGCCCGCCAGGACTGTCCGGACGGGCGTGCGGTGAATCACCAGGCCAGATGGCCTGGCTCCCCATTTATTATACCATAGGTTGCAATGAAATTCCAGAAACAGAAAAGCTGTGAAGAGCGTTCGCATCACTTCTTCACAGCATCCGATCAATTGTTTGCGCCGTACGTTTCTGTTTTATTCTATCTTGGGAAGTTTGGCACGGTATGCGGCAAGCTCCTCATCCGTCGGGATATAATCATTCATCATTCCATCGTGGAATTTCTCGTACGCAACCATATCGAAATATCCTGTACCCGTCAGGCCAAATACGATCGTCTTCTCTTCCCCGGTCTCTTTGCAGCGGAGCGCCTCGTCTATGGCAACACGGATGGCGTGGGCGCTTTCGGGAGCAGGCAGAATTCCCTCGATTCTGGCGAAATATTCTGCTGCCTCAAACACTTCTGTCTGTTTGACACTCGTTGCCTCCATCAATCCCTGGTCGTAAAGTTCCGATAAAATAGAGCTCATTCCGTGATAGCGGAGTCCTCCGGCATGGTTGGCAGACGGGATGAAGTCGCTTCCCAGTGTATACATTTTTGCCAGCGGGCAAACCATTCCTGTGTCACAGAAATCATAGGCATACACACCTCTTGTCAGACTCGGGCAGGAGGCAGGCTCCACAGCAATAAAGCGGTAATCCGCCTCCCCGCGAAGTTTCTCTCCCATAAACGGGGCAATCAGTCCTCCTAGGTTGGAACCGCCTCCGGCACAGCCGATGATGATGTCAGGCTTCACCCCGTACCGGTCGAGCGCGGTCTTTGTCTCCAGACCGATGACGGACTGGTGCAGAAGAACCTGGTTTAAAACGCTGCCCAGCACATAGCGGTATCCCTCACTCGTCACCGCCTTTTCCACCGCCTCGGAGATGGCACATCCAAGGCTTCCTGTCGTTCCGGGATGCTTCTCCAGAATTTTTCTTCCCACTTCCGTTTCCATAGACGGGGACGGCGTCACAGAGGCGCCGTACGTCCGCATTACTTCGCGGCGGAACGGTTTTTGTTCGTAGGAGCATTTTACCATATATACTTTGCAGTCAAGCCCAAGGTAGGAGCAGGCCATCGAGAGGGCCGTTCCCCACTGACCGGCTCCGGTCTCTGTCGTGACGCCTTTGAGCCCCTGCTTTTTTGCGTAATATGCCTGTGCGATCGCCGAGTTTAGCTTATGGCTGCCGCTCGTATTGTTTCCCTCAAATTTGTAATAAATTCTGGCAGGGGTCCCGAGCTTTTCTTCCAAACAGTATGCGCGAATCAGCGGGGAAGGACGGTACATCTTATAGAAATTGCGGATTTCCTCCGGAATCTCAAAAAATGCGGTATCCTCGTCCAATTCCTGCTCAATCAGTTCGTCACAAAAAACGCCCGCAAGTTCTTCTGCCTTCATCGGTTTGTGTGTCGCCGGATTCAAAAGCGGCGCCGGTTTCTTTTTCATGTCTGCGCGCAGATTATACCATGCCCGCGGCATCTCCGATTCTTCCAGATAAATCTTATAGGGGATCTTTTCCTCATGCTTCATTTCTGCTACCTCCACATTCCTTTTTTGTCTCATATTTATGTCTCATCAAATCCGGAAAGATTCCTTCCCTGATCCGATCGTGATACCTCGGCCAAATCACGGCAGGGACAGTTGATGCGCTTGGCGGGTTTATCGCACAAAAAATGCCCTTGACAGAATGGTTTTGCATTTCTGTCAAGGGCGAATACGGTACAGTTTGTACAGCGCCATCCGCGGTGCCACCTTGATTCGCGGCATACGCCGCGCACTCAGAAGGATACTAACATATCCCCGGCATTTATACGCCTGCCTTCAGCGTCGCAGAATACTCTGGGATTGTCCCATTTGACTGCGCCCTCAGCGGTCCATTTGACAAGGTGTTTCTCACCCGGCTCTCAGCATCCCGGGCTCTCTGTAAAGGCATCCTTTGCCGTTACCTCCGCCTCAACGGTTTTGTTCTAAATTTTCACACAGTATAACACTTCACCTGGAAATTGTCAATAGGAATTTTTGCTTTTTAAATGTTTTTTCCCCCAAAGGCAGATTCCCCGGTTGTTTTTTCCTGTTATGGCAATGGTTGGCTCCCATCGATCCCAGTCCCACGCCGGAACCATTGTGTACTCTTCTGTGATCGGACCAAATTGCACGGTGAGGCGATTCCCCCCAGAAAATTCCCAATGTCCCTGGAGGGAAGCCGCCTGTGCTGTTTTATCCCGGGACAGCACCATCATGCCGGAATGGCAAACTCCCTGGGGAACTTCCGGTGAAAGCGTCATTCTTTCGTAAACGCCTGCAGCCGCCTCCGGTGCAAAGGGCTGGATTGTTTCGCCGGCATAGCACATCGGGTTTAAAATCGGCCATCCGTCGTCTGTCCAAAGCATCTGATGAATTTGCATTATGGACGGTTCCGGTCCGGAGAGATTGTGATGACGAATGTGGCACACGAGATACCATCTGCCGTCCTCATCCTCCAGGACGGAGTTGTGTCCCGGCGCCATATATGCCTGTCCTCCGTCAAACGCATAACCACATGCCAGAAGATAGCCGACTTTGTTCTCCGCATCCTCCACATCGGTCATCGGACGTCCATTGTAATCGACGTACGGTCCTGTGAGTTTTCGGCTTCTCGCAACCCGGATGTTGTAATCCCGGCTCAAATGTCCGTAGGAGACGAACAGGTAGTAATACCCTGTGTTTCGGTTGTAGCGGATATATGGTCCCTCAATGGCGCCGTCTGTCCACTTCGGTCTTTTGGCAATGCATGTCCCAATTCCTTCCTCTGCCGCATATCCGGTTTCTTTGTCCAGTTTTAAGATGTGGCATCCTTCCCAGAAAGATCCATATGCCATGTACAGATCCCCGGTCTCTTCCTCCTCAACCAGGTTGGCATCAATGGCATTGACGGGAGAGCCTTCCTCCTCTTTTGTTTTCAGGACACATCCGCGAGGTTCAAACGGTCCCTCCGGATTTTTGGACTCCGCGAGAAAAATGGCGGATTGGCGCACGCCCCAACTGGAGTTGGAGCAGTACAGCCGATACGTATCCCCCACTTTCACGATATCCGGAGCCCAGATTGCGTGACTCTTCGTCCATTCCAGCGCTTCCTTCGGGGGATCTGTAACCACTTTTCCAATCGTCTCCCAATGAATCAAATCTTCCGACTTTCGGGCAATGGCGTTTGTCTGATACACATAATACATTCCGCTTTCCGGATCCCGATAGATCGCCGGATCATGCGCGCCCCAGAGGCTGTGGGAATCAAAGACGTTCACCGGCTTTCCCCTTTGCAGTTTCGGTTTTTCCCCGGGTCTTGGCGGTTCTTGCGGGAAAGAAACACCGCAGCGTACTGTTTGTTTCATCTTGTTACTCCTGTCAGCTGTTTTCAGGCCGTCGGTTTGACCCTGGCCTTGCTTACAGTACTCTATCACAGTTCTCCCCAAAAGACAATCCCAAATTGACCGGCAATGCTGCGAATGCAGGGCCTTTGCTCCCCGCCCGCCGCTATTTTCGAACTGCCATCTCGGACTCCATGCGGATCCGGTCTGCCACAAACGCAATAAACTCCGAGTTGGTCGGTTTGCGCTTTCCCATCAGGTAAAAGCATTCCTCCGGCTCCACCACCTGATCTTTGCTGCGGGTACACGCGACTTCTATGGCATGGCGGATGGCCCGCTCCACCCGGCTTGGTGTCGTATGGTATTCTCTGGCAATGCTTGGATACAGATCCTTTGTCACTCCGTTGAGCCGGTTCATATCCTGGATGCATAGAAAAATGGCCGTCATCAGGTAACGAAATCCTTTGATGTGGTGCGGAACGCCCATTCCGCTGATCCGCCGGATCACTTCCCGCTCCAGATGCTCCTCCGGGTCTTTTCGCGTCGGTTCCAGCCATCTGGAATGTCCCGCGTCCTCCGGAGTCGGCGCTTTCATCATCTCGAGATCCATCCAATCCGAAATTTCACTGATTTGACGAACACGTTCCAGAACGACCGTTACGTGAAAAGGTTTGAGCATGTAGTAATGGATTCCAAGGGAAAACGATGCATGAATGATCTCCTCATTGTTCAGTTTTGTCAATACGAGAATCTTTGGACGACAGGAGATATCCCTCTCCTCCCGAAGCTTTTCCAGAACGGTGATTCCATCCACCCACGGCAAAATGAGGTCCATAATCACCAGATCCGGTTGATGTTTTCGAATCAGACTCAAAAGCTCCATCCCATTCCCGGTCGTCCCAATCACTTTCATATTGTCTTCCTGCTCTATCGCAGCCGTCAATACACTCCTTACTTTTTCGTCGTAATCTGCTATGATGATCTTTTGTTCTTCCATCTCTGTGTTGCCTCCAGTTTCTTTCTTCTGTCTTTTGCATTGGTTTCTCAGGGATTGCGCGCTGTTTAAATTATCTCAATATAATTATATTCATTTATATAATCTTTATTTTTTGTTTTGGCTATGTTATAATACATTACAAAACAGCTTTCAGATTTTACTCCCCGTTCAGCTATTTTTCGCCTGTACTCTCGTCCTGGAAGCTCGTTCCTGGCACGTTGGATCTTCACAAAATTTCGCCTTTTTGCATCCCATTTCCGAATTGTGCAGACTTTTCTGAGCGGTTATTTACAGTTCCCGGTAACTTGCAGTTCCAATCATAGCAAAAAGTAAAATGCCCTACAATTCCATTTATGGTATCCGCCTGTTGTTTCCGGCTTTTGCTTTTATACTATTTCCATATCATACACCAGAAAAGGAAGAAAAATATGAACAAACAACTATTTGACGAGGTCCGCGCGAAGCGAAATATCTCTCTGGAAAAGCTCTCTGAAATGACACAAATCCCCCTCAGCACGCTCCTGAAAATCAGCTCTGGAAAGGTCCAGACATCCTTTCAGAACATGTGCCGCATTGCCAGAGCACTGGAATGTTCCCTGGATGATTTCACAGACATGCGTTATCCGGCTCTGACTGTGGCGGACAGATCGTTTGTCCAGCAGTTTCATGCGCTCAGCAGTCACAGCAAAAATGCCATCCGGATGATTCTGGAGATGGAGCAGCAGCCCGTTGACAGCACGTATGGTCCGACCCGCCCCATTCCATGTCATGTGCCGATTTTTTCTCAGGGGGATTCTTTCTTTCAGGGATCCTGCAATGTCATCACCATACCGCTGCCAATGGTTGACCGCTATTCTGAGGCCGATTTCGGATGGAAAATTACAAATGATGCCTATACGCCTTCTTTCCTGCGCTCCGATTTTTTGCTCTTTCAATACCGCTACCCATTGGCGGAGGAAATCGCTCTTTTCCAACAGGGAGATCGTCTCTTCATCCGGCGCTATGTCATCTGTGAACATACGCCGATGTTTCAATCTGTCAACTTCGAAAAGTGTCCGCTCCAGCCCATTGTACAGAAAAAATGCAGGTGCCTTGGCACACTGCATTCTATCATTCGAGCCGATTCGCCTCTGGCCCAGAGGATTGACTTGTAACAAAAACAGAAGGATTGTCGAAAAACGTCAATGCTGGCGGTAGTGGCTCAGGAACAGCTCTAGCTTATCCATCGCTATTTTGAGTTCCTCCACCCTCGGCAGATAAACGATGCGGAAATGGTCGGGCTGCGGCCAGTTGAATCCTTTTCCATGCACAATGAGCACCTGCTGCTGCTTTAGGAAGTCGAGCGCAAATTTTTCGTCATCGGTGATTCCAAAGCGCGCAATGTCGATTTTCGGGAAAATATAGAAGGCAGCCCTTGGCTTTACTGCGGACAGTCCGGGGATATCATTTAACGCTTTGTAGATGAATTCCCGCTGTTCGTAGATTCTTCCTCCGGGGAGAAGCAGTTCGTCTGCGCTCTGCACGCCGCCCAGAGAAGTCTGCACGATGCTCTGGGCCGGCACGTTCGAGCACAGGCGCATCGAGGACAAAAGGTTGAGTCCTTCAATGTACCCCTTTGCCTTCGATTTGTCGCCGGACAGACACATCCATCCGATGCGGAACCCTGCGATGCGGTGAGATTTGGAAAGTCCATTTAACGTCACACAAAACAGGTCCGGGCAGAGGGAGGCGATGGAAATATGTTCTCCTTCCATAACAAGGCGGTCGTAAATCTCATCGGAGAAGATAATCAGCTCATGCTCTCTTGCAATCTCAACAATCTCCATCAGCAGTTCTTTGGAATACAGCGCACCCGTCGGATTGTTCGGATTGATGATTACGATTCCTTTCGTCTGGGAGGTGATCTTCTTGCGAATGTCCTCTGGGTCGGGATACCAATCCGCCTGCTCGTCGCAGATGTAGTGTACCGCCTTCCCGCCTGACAGATGGACCGCTGCGGTCCAGAGCGGATAATCCGGCGCTGGAACAAGGATTTCATCGCCAGTATCCAAAAGTCCCTGCATACACATCACAATCAACTCGCTGACCCCGTTGCCGGTGTAGACATCGTTGATGCCGACATTTGGAATCTTTTTCAGCTGACAGTACTGCATAATGGCTTTGCGGGCAGAAAAAATCCCCTTGGAGTCGGAGTATCCTTCTGACCTCCGAAGATTATAGGATAAATCCTGGATTACTTCGAGCGGAGCGGTAAATCCAAATGGAGCCGGGTTTCCGATATTGAGCTTCAGAATATCCACACCATCCTCCACCATGCGGTTGGCCTCCTCCACGACCGGTCCTCTCACATCATAACATACATTGTCTAATTTGCGGGATTTTTCAAATTCTCTCATAGATACCTCCTGTTTTGCTCTATTTCAGCGGACCACGGAATCTCTTATCAAATGCCACCCTGCTTGTGCAAGCAAGCTTGCCCGCAGGGCGGCGCTTGGCGGGCTTATCGCACAAAAAATCGCCCTGACCGTGCTGGGACGGTTTAGGGCGAATTGTTCCGTGGTACCACCTAATTTCAGAGATGAGCTCTGCACTTTCTGACATTTTATTGCGGTGTTGCAGCGCATGCTACTGCATCCGATTGTGTCGTCCATTCTAACGGTTGGATTCCGATGAAGCCTACTTTGGGATTTGATCCTGCCGTAAGCAGAGATGCCCCGGTTCGGTCCATGGCTCGGAGACTGCTTCTGCCGCCCCTTCACCAAGATTTTCACCAGCCATCTTTTCTCTGTCCATCCGGATGCCGCATACTCTTTCTCGTCACTGCCTTTTTTTGTATACCTTTGACGGCTATCAGTATAACACAAATCCCGGAGGGCGTCAATGATTTTCTCTGCGTTCGGTTACGGCGTTTGTCTTAGAATTTTCTCTCCGGTCAGGGAGCAGTATTGTTCTGTTCCGTCCTCCCATCCGGACAGCAGATAGAAGGAATCCAACTCCTCGTCCATCTGATATACGCCTTTGTCCATGCGTTTGGGGTAAAATCTCCACAGGATGCGCTGTCCTTCCTGCACGTCGGCAGGTATTTTCGAAAAGACTGCCTCCACCGACATGCCCGACCAGTCTCCCGCTTCCTCCTGTTCGTCGAGCAAAATCACAAGTCTGACACCGTTTTTTATCTCTTCTATCCGGGATATCTGTCCCGTTGCCTCAATAATTGTCAGCTCCAGACGTTCGTACTGTTTGGCAGCGTCGTCCGGACTTGCGGAGCAAACCTGCGGGTTCCCCTTTTCAGACTCATCTGCTTTTCGAACTTCAAAGGAGGATTCCATGCCTGCCCAAAACTGCGGCTCTCTCTGCATTATTTGGCTGCCCACAGCGCCAGACAGCAGGAGCACTGCCGCAGCAGCGCCGTACAGCGCCGCATAGCGGACAGTTTTCTGCGGGCGTCTGGAAGAACGCTCCTTCGCACGCGCTTTTTCATAAATTCCGTCTAAGAATTCTCTGTCAGTTTTCATATCGATACCCCTCACTTTCCAGTTGCTTTTTCAATGATTTTCTGGCACGAAAAATTAGTATTTTCATCTGGGGCAACGTTTTATTTAGAATTTTTGCAGCATCCGCATAAGACATCTCTTCCAGATCAATCAATTCAATGGCAGCCTGATAATCCGGTTTCAACTTTCGAAGCGCCCGCCTCACAGTCTGACTCGTCTCCTGCGCGACAATCTGCTCCTCCGGATTTTGTCCCTCCGCCTCGATGTCATCGTTTTCCTCGTCGCCCATCAAAACGAGACGGCGATGTTTCCGAATGTAATCAATGGCTTTGTTTCGTCCAATTGTAAACAGGTATGTTTTGAAACTGACACGAAATGTATAACGCTCTTTGTACACATAGACATCGACAAACGCGTCCTGTGCAAGATCTTCTGCCGTATCCAAATCCTTCACATATCGATGAATAAAATAGATCAAACTGTCTTTATGCGTGAGAACAAGATTTTCAAAGCCATCGATATCGCCCTCCAGAAATGCTCTGTAGTTTGCTTCATCGTTGTTCATAAATCCTCCCACCCCTTCATCTATTATTCGGATAACACGTGGAAAAGTTACAGGACCGGCTTATCTCCAGATTGGATTGTCCAACTCCGCCTGCACTCTCTGTAAGTCTTCCCGGATCGAAATCTTCTGAGGACAGACTGTCTCACATTTTCCGCAGCGAATGCAATGCTCCGGTTTTTGAGCATCCGCAAGATGTTTTTCCCACATCTCTTTTACAATGCTGTAGCGCTGGTACATATGGTACTGATTCCAGATTCGAAAACTAAGTGGAATGTTTACCCCGGCAGGGCATGGCATACAGTATCGGCATCCCGTACAGCTGTTCTGCACACGGCTCTTGATCTGTCCGGCGATGGAAGCGATCTCCTCCTGCTCCTTCTTTGACAGCGGACGAAATGGCGAAACTGTTTTTAAGTTGTCTCTCACCTGCTCGATTGTCGACATTCCGCTCAGCATTACTTTTACATTTGGAAAGCTTCCAACCCACCGCAGGGCAAAGGAAGCGATGCTGGCATTGGCGTCCATCGCCTGGAAGCGGTCTTTGATCTCTCCGGAAAATTCCGCCAGGGATCCTCCGCGAATCGGTTCCATAATGACAAGCGGCACGCCAAGGCGCTCGGCCAAGTCATATCCTCTCTGCCCCGGCTGCCCTTCCGTGTCCATATAGTTGAACTGAATCTGGCAGAAATCCCACGAGCGGGATGTGAGAATCTGTTCAAATACTTCATATTTATCATGGAAGGAAAATCCAAAGTACCGTATTTTCCCTTCTTTTTTCAGCTGCTCGCAGTAATCCACAACGCCCAGACGAACCATCTGCTCCCAGCGTTCCCGGTTCAGGGCGTGCAGCAGATAGAAATCAATATACTCTTTCTTCAGACGTTTTCGCTGCTCCTCAAACAGTCTTTTGGCATCGTCAAGTGACGCTACGTTCCACACTGGAAGTTTTGTTGCCAGGTAGTACGCACTGCGATCGTATTTTTCCAGCACTCTTCCGACAAATGGCTCGCTCTCCCCGTTGTGGTACGGATATGCCGTATCGATGTAGTTGACTCCGGCCGCGATTGCCTCATCCAACATCCTTTCCGCCTCGGCTTCCTCAATTTTGCCGTCTTTCCCTACCGGAAGACGCATACAGCCAAATCCCAACAGTGACAGCGAAATGCCAAGCTGTCCCATTTCTCTTCTCTCCATGTTTGCCTCCATTTCTTTTTTGTGATGATGTTGCTGCTTATTTCTGAAATCCGTATCAAACGGTATTTGACGCGGGTTCTAACCGGCTGCCTCGTGCGGGCGCACATTACCTTTTCTCGCCGCGCTTCGATTCATGCCGCTTTGGTTCTGGCTCGTTGACAACGTGACTCTTATGTATCATGTAGAGCATCCCTCCCACACAGATCATGCCTCCAATCATGTTCCCAACGGTGACGGGAATGATCTGCGTCCAGAAACTCCCCCAATTGAGCCGTTCCAACTGCTCGGATGTGTAGCCGTAGAGACGCATTGCCTGCTCTCCATACTGTTCTTTTGCGGCAATGCCCGCCGGGATATAATACATATTTGCCACGCAATGTTCAAACCCGGACACGACAAATGCCATGATCGGAAAGAAGATCGCAAAAATCTTTCCGGTGATATCTCTGGCACTTCCCGCCATGAGAACGGCAAGGCATACCAAAATGTTGCAAAGAATTCCGCTGTATATGGCGGTGTCGGGAGCTATCGAAATTTTGCCCATCGCAATCTTTATCGTAAATGCCCCAAGCATCCCGTCGCTGTAGTTCCACTGCCCGCAGTGCGCTGTGAGAAAGACGATCACAAGCGCGCCGACGAGGTTGCTGACAAACACAATGCCCAGTGTTTTAAACATCTGAAGAACTGTAATTCTCTTCCCTAGGACGTCCATCATCATCAGACAATCCCCTGTAAACAGCTCGCCTCCGATAAAAACGATCATCATCAGACCGATTGGAAAGACGCAGCCTGCAGCAAGCCGGGCAATTCCAACGTTTTGGATGTCGTGCATCGCCAGGCTGCTCGCCTCTGCCCCGAGCGCGATAAACGCGCCCGCCAAAATGCCGAGAAGCGCACATTTTAAAGCCGATGTCCTAACTTTTGACTCCCCCGCCATCATATTGGCATCTACAATCTGTATCGGTGTGTTAAACATATTTCCTGTATCCATCGCATTCCCCTTTCTCCATCTTATGCGGTGTTTCTCTCTTCTCTGTCCTTCGCCGGCGCACTACCACTCACGACATGTTTTCGGCGCCTTCCCCGGCACTTCTTTACAAACTTCCTGCGCCGTGCTATACTGAACGTGCATCTGAACGGCTTTGCACAGAAAGAAGGTATCCATGAAACAATCGCGGCGCATCATCGCCCTAGGAGGCGTTGTCCTCCTCGTTCTCTTGTACGTCTCTGCTCTTGTCTTTGCCCTGATCGACAGTCCCCTGGCGTTCGGCCTCCTGAAAACGGCCCTTCTGCTCACATTTCTTCTCCCCATTTTGATCTATTTCGTTACAATGGCAATGAAGAGCGGGACCGATCTGTTTGAGGAGGAGAAAAAAGGCAGTGACGACCAGCCGGAAAGCAAACGCTAACGCACGCCATCCTTTCCCGGCACCGGCAGTGAAACGGTCTGAAAATGGGCTCTGCAGCATCTTCATGCCCGCACAGCCCATTTTTCTTTCTTCTTTTTTGCGCGATCTCTTCTGCGTTCGGATTACTCGCCTCTCACAATAATCTCATCTCTTCCCGGACCGTTGCTTACAAGTGTGATCGGCACCTGAATTTCCTTTTCAATGGCCTCCACATAAGCCCGGCACGCTTCCGGCAGATCTTCATAGCGGCGGATTCCGCGGATGTCACACTTCCATCCCTGGAACGTCTCAAACACCGGTTTTGCGCGGTTGAGCCGATCGGTTGTCGGGAAATCTTTTGTCACCGTCCCGTCGATCTCATAGCCAACGCAGATCTTCAGCTCATCCAAATATCCAAGCGCATCCAGCACGGTCAGGGCAACTTCCGTCGCGCCCTGGATTCTCACTCCGTAGCGGGTTGCCACAGCGTCAAACCAGCCGACCCGTCTCGGCCGTCCTGTCGTCGCTCCGTATTCTCCCTTGTCGCCGCCGTGCTTTCTCAGCTCTTCGGCTTCCTCTCCAAACAGCTCGCTGACAAATGCTCCCGCTCCTACTGCGCTGGAGTATGCCTTTACGACTGTGGTAATGTTTTTGATCTCATACGGCGGAATTCCCGCTCCGATGGCGCCATATGCGGCAAGCGTGGAGGACGAAGTCACCATTGGATAAATTCCATGATCCGGATCTTTTAAGGAGCCAAGCTGCCCTTCCAGCAAAATCTTTTTCCCCTCTTTGATTGCATTGTGCAGATATGAGGAGACATCGCACACATAGGGATCCACCATTTCCTTGTAGCCAAGCAATGTCTCATACAATTCCTCTGCGTCAAGCAGCGGCTTGTGATACAAATGCTCCAGCAAAACATTCTTCATCTCCACCACGCGGTAGATCTTTTCCTTCAGCGCCTTTTCGTCATACAATTCGCTGATCTGGAATCCGATCTTTGCATATTTGTCGGAATAAAACGGTGCGATGCCGGACTTGGTAGATCCAAAGGATTTTCCGCCGAGACGCTCCTCCTCATATGCATCAAACAAAATATGATACGGCATCAAAATCTGCGCACGGTCGGACACAAGAATTTTGGGAGCCGGGACTCCCTGATCTACCAGAGACTGAATCTCCTTCTGTAAATATGGAATGTTTAGCGCCACACCATTGCCGATGATGGATGTTGTATGGTCATAGAAAATGCCGGATGGAAGCAAATGCAGAGCAAAACGGCCATAGTTGTTGATAATCGTATGACCTGCATTTGCGCCGCCCTGAAACCGAACAATAATGTCAGATTCCTTTGCCAGCATATCTGTGATTTTCCCTTTGCCTTCATCGCCCCAGTTGGCTCCCACAATTGCTCTTACCATGAATTTTTTTCCTCCTGTGAAATGAGTCAATGCTGTAAAAACATCGATCTGAATTCTATTTTATCCTTTCGCTCTTCCCTGTCTTCCCTTTTGCGAAAGTATCCTGCATTTATACGAGCACACACTTTTCCAGTATAACGGAAAAACCCCTCAAAATCAACCGCTATTTTATCTTTTTACAATGATTTTACAATGTCTCCTTCCAGTGTCGCGCGTTCGATGTTCGGACTGTTTC
>CASGAH010000002.1 GCA_949299375.1 uncultured Eubacteriales bacterium
AAGCTTCTTCTGACCCGCCCTGATATCCTTCTCCTTGACGAGCCGACCAACCATCTGGATCTCAATTCCATTGCCTGGCTGGAGACCTTCCTGATGAATTATCCCGGCGCCGTATTCATCGTCTCCCACGACCGGTATTTCCTGAACCGCGTCGTCACAAAGGTCATCGAGATCGAACGGGGCGAGATCAGAATGTATCTTGGAAACTATAAGGCATATTCCGCGAAAAAGCAGCAGATACGCGACGCCCAGCTCAAAGAATACCTCAATCAGCAGAGAGAGATACGGCATCAGCAGGCGGTTATCGAAAAGCTCAAATCATTTAACCGTGAGAAATCCATCCGCCGCGCCGAGAGCCGGGAAAAAATGCTGGAAAAGCTCACTCCTGTAGAGAAGCCGGCAGAAGCGGCAAAAGAAATCCATTTTACGCTGGAACCGTCCTGCATCAGCGGGAATGATGTGCTGACAGTGGAGCACCTGTCCAAGAGATTCGGAAGCCAGCTTCTCTTTGACGACGCAGACTTTGAGATCAAACGTGGCGAGCATGTCGCTGTAATCGGGGACAACGGAACCGGAAAGACAACCCTGCTCAAGATCCTGAATCAGGTGATTTCCGCCGATAAAGGCTCTTTCACCCTGGGTGCCAAGGTCAGAATCGGCTACTACGACCAGGAGCATCACGTTCTTCACATGGAGAAGACCGTTTTCCAGGAGATTTCTGACGCATACCCGGGCATGACGAACACGGAAATCCGCAATCTTCTCGCCGTCTTCCTGTTTACCGGCGACGATGTCTTCAAGCGGATCGGGGATTTGAGCGGAGGGGAGCGGGGACGCGTCTCCCTGGCAAAGCTGATGCTCTCCGAATCGAATTTCCTGATTCTTGACGAGCCGACCAACCACCTGGACATGATGTCCAAAGAAATTCTGGAAAATGCCCTCTGCCGTTACACCGGGACCATTTTGTATGTCTCCCACGACCGGTATTTTATCAACCGCACCGCCACCCGCATTCTGGAGCTCATCGGAAACACGTTTGTCAACTACATCGGAAATTATAACTATTATCTGGAAAAGCGGGACCTGCTGACGCGAAGCGCTCTTGGAAATCTGGCTGTCCCGGACAAAAAAGACGAGGAGAAAACATCCAGACAGGATTGGAAGCAGAAGAAAGAAGAGCAGGCAAAAGAGCGGAAACGCCAAAATGAACTGAAACGGATTGAGACGCGCATCAGCCAGCTGGAAGAGCAAGAGCAGGCACTGGAGGAACAGTTTGCGCTGGAAGATGTCTTTACAAACCCGCAAAAACTTCTGACGCTTCAGCGGGAGCGGGAAACGATCGAAGCGGAACTTGCCCGGCTGTATGAGAAATGGGAAAGCCTGGAGGAGGACGCGGAATAAACAAAACGATGTATCTTCGGAACCGATTCCAAGATACATCGTTTTTCTACATTGCTCTCCATTCCAAATCTCCGTGGTCCAAGCAAAGAATCAGCGATTCCGCTGTCGCAATATTGGTTGCCAGAGGGATGCTGTACAAGTCGCACATCCGTTCCACCTCTGCGTATTCGGCCTGTTCCTTCGCCGGGACGTTCTGCATCTCTCTGGATTGAAACAAAAACAGCATATCAAGGTTATCCCGCTCTATGATGCTGACCATCTGTCTGAGTCCACCCATATCTCCCGGGAGCAGCCGCTGAACCGCCAGACCTGTGACCGCTTCGATATGCTGCGCCGTAATGCTTGTGGCAATGAGACTATGCTTTTTTAGAATCCCCTTATAGGCTATACAGAAGTTTTCCAGGAGAACTCTCCTGTTGCTGTGCGCGATAAAACCAATGTTCAAAACAATCCCCCCTCCTCAACATTTTCCATATGACTGATCGGAAGGAAATCAAGCGCGAACAGCATAAGCATTTGGTTTCACTCGATGAGTCAGTGACAAGCCAATCATAGTATAGCATAAAACGCCATTTTTTGCAACTCTTTTTCTCCCGTTTTTCGGTTGTTTGCACAAATTTTCGGCAGTCCCGAGAAATAGTTTGTAATTATCGGAGAAATTGGGGAATGTTTCGCTTTTTGTCGTCCCAATCTGCGCTTTTCCCCCTCTCGATTGCCGCACTCTTTCCAGTCCGGCGCAGATCAAAGCTGAAGCAGTTTGGCGGCCTGATCTGCAGCAGTCAGACTGTCTAACAGCTCCTGCAAGTCTCCGTTTAAAATGGCGCCGAGCCGGTAAAGCGTCAGCTTAATCCGGTGATCGGTGACGCGCCCCTGCGGGAAATTGTATGTGCGAATCTTCTCCGAGCGGTCTCCCGTTCCGATCTGGCTTCTTCTCTGCGCCGCTTCCGTACTCTGTTTCCGTTCCAGTTCCAACTCATAAAGCTTTGCCCGGAGCACTTTAAGCGCCTTCTCCTTGTTCTTTAATTGGCTTTTTTCATCCTGGCAGGAGATGACAATCCCGGTCGGCAGGTGCGTCAGGCGCACGGCGGAGTCGGTTGTGTTTACACACTGTCCCCCGTTTCCGGAAGCCCGGAACACATCGAAGCGGCACTCATTTAAGTCTATCTGAACATCCACTTCCTCCGCCTCCGGCATAATGGCGACGGTACTTGTGGAAGTATGAATCCGTCCGCCGCTCTCCGTCTCCGGCACACGCTGCACCCGGTGAACGCCGCTCTCGTATTTCAGCCTCGAGTACGCGCCGTGGCCGGAAATCAGAAAGACAACTTCCTTCATGCCGCCAATCCCGCTCTCATTGCAGCTGACCATTTCACATTTCCACCGGTTCTGCTCCGCATAGTGAAGATACATCCGGTATAACTCCGCCGCAAACAGGGCAGCCTCCTCGCCGCCCGCCCCTGCACGAATCTCCACGAATACATTCTTGTCATCGTTCGGGTCTTTGGGAAGGAGAAGAATTTTCAATTCCTTCTCCAGGTGCTCCATTTCTGACCTGGCATCGGACAGCTCCTCCTTCAAAAGCTCTCTCATTTCTTCGTCATGTTCCGACTCCAGCATCTCAAGGCTGTCTTTTGCCGTCATCCTCGCAGACTGATAGGCGCGGTACGTCTCCACGACCGGTTCCAGCTCCGCATGTTCTTTCATCAGCTTCCGGTAGCGGTTCTGGTCCATCGCCAGGGCCGGATCATTCAGCTCCTGAAGCAACTCCTCAAAACGTTTTACAATATCATCCAACTGATCAAACATAGCATTCCTCTCTCACTCATCGATTGTCGTATCGTTGTTTTTTTCCGGGAGACGGGCTTTTACGACCCGATCCCGCCCTGCCAGATCTTTTTGAATGCGAATTTCGCTCCATCCCTGTTCCCGGAAGATGTCACAGACGGCATTTCCCTGGTCACAGCCGATTTCGACATAGACGGCTCCCCCGGGCTTTACATAACCTGCGCTCTCTCTGGCAATTCTCCGGTAAAAATACAGTCCATTGTCCGGGCCCCAAAGTGCCATTCGCGGCTCAAAGTCGCGCACCTCCGGCATGAGCGTCGAAATCACCGCCTCCGGAATATAGGGGGGATTGGACACGAGAATGTCAACCGGCTCTTTTGGCACCGGCGCAAACAAGTCCCCGCAGAAAAACTGTGCCCGGGATCCGAGGCGCGCTGCATTGCCCTTTGCGGTGCGAATCGCCTGTTCGGACAGGTCAGACGCCCACACGCGGGAGAAGAAATCTCTTCCGAGCAAATCAAGCGAAATGGCGATGCAGCCTGACCCGGTACAAAGATCCAAAACAGAACATCCCCGCGCTTTGCGCGCCCTGCAGTCGGAGAGAACTTCCTCCACCAAGGTCTCGGTGTCCTGCCGCGGAATGAGTACGCTTTCATCGACCTGAAACAAAAGCCCCATAAATTCCTGGTTTCCCAAAATATACTGCAGGGGAATCCGTTTGCTTCTCCTGTCAATGAAGCGGACAAACTGCTCCTCTCTCTGGCGGGAAAATGTCTCCTCCGGACGGCACTTTTTTTTCAGAAAATACGATGCCCTTGTCATCTCAAACGCCTCAGAAAAAAGGTACCACGCATCCAGGTCCGCTTCCTCAATGCCCGCGCCGGCAAGTCTTTCTCTGCCCCATGCAAGCAGCGCTTCATACGATTCCATCACTTCTCTCCGCTTTCCGGAAACTGTCGTCCAAATGTCTCCTTCTCGTAGGCTCTCCAGTCAAAGACCGCCTCCACCGCCTGAATCGCAACCTCGATCATCTCATCGGTGGGCTCCTTCGTCGTCAGGCGCTGCAGCATCAGGCCAGGCTTGCTCAGCGCATTCACAAGCGGGTGATCGCTGTTTCCGGCCAGCCGCAGAAATTCGTAGGAGACGCCCGCGATGACAGGAAGCAGGAGAATGCGCGAAAGGATGCGCATCGCCATCCCCTGCGGATGAATGACGAGGAAAAAGGCGGCGCTGATCATCATCACAAGGAGCAGAAAGCTTGTGCCGCAGCGCTTGTGCTCTTTGGAGCTTTTGGCCACATTTTCAACGGTCAAATCGAGCCCGTGTTCAATACAGTTGATGCATTTATGCTCTGCACCATGATACATATATGTCCTCTGAATGTCTTCCATTCGGGAAATCAAAACAATATAACCGACAAACAAGGCAATGCGGAAGACACATTCCAGGACAGTGATGACAAACTGGAATGGGATCAGCGGCCGGAACAGACTCGCCAGCCATGTCGGAAGAACCATAAACAGCCCGATGGCAAGGACAACCGACAAAACGACCGTCGCTGTCATGATGACACTCTCCAGCTTTTCTCCAAACAGCTCCGTCAGCTTCTTCTCCAGTCTGGAGGGTTCCTGCTCTTCTTCCTCCTCAAAAAAGCGGGCGGAATACATCAGGGAAGACATCCCGAGCACGAGGGAGTCGACAAATCCAAAGATCCCCCGGAAAAAGGGGAGCCGGCATATGCGGCGATTTGCCCCTGTCCCCTGATAAACTTCTTTTTTGACCTCAATTTCCTGATTTGGCTTTCTCACAGCAATGGCATACTGATTCTGATTTTTCATCATAATGCCTTCCATCACTGCCTGGCCACCGATTCCAGATGATTTCATATTGCTCCTTTTTCGACAGTTTGATTCAAAAACCAATTTCTTCCTTTTTATTTCGATAACAAAAGAGCCGCTGCCAACCACAGGGAAACAAACTCTGATCTTCTGCACTCTCCCGACAGAAACCAAAGCCCATCCCGCACGCTGACCGATCCCCGCAGGGAACCGCTCAGCCAGTCGGCAACAGCTCCTTATGTGACAAATCCTACTGATTTGAAATGCCGTATCTGCGATTAAACTTCTCAATTCGGCCACGCGCGGAAGCAGTCTTCTGCTGTCCCGTGTAGAAAGAATGACACTTCGAGCAGACTTCCACATGAATCTCCGGCTTGGTAGAACCGGTCACAAATTCATTGCCGCAGTTGCAAACGACCTTTGCCTGATAATACTTTGGATGGATTCCCTTCTTCATACGATTTCACCTCATTTTTCAGATTCCCGCTGATTTCCAAACAGCAGTTCAGAGATAAAGATATCACAAAGCGCTTCAAAATGCAAGTGGTTTTCACATTTTTTCTTCCGGAATCAATTGCAGAATCTCAGAGATCGACATACACATCTCATCCGCCTCTTTTGCCCGGTGATGCAGCAAAATGGTCTCCGCTGTCTTTTTCATGGCGGGGAAGCCGCTTCTTGTCAGCTGGTTCGCGTAGATGACGATGTTGACGCCGCGCGCCTCAAATTCCTCCTCCGTAACTGCATGGAACGAGGTCGGCACGACGACAAGCGGTGTCGTCTGATCTTTCTCCCGGAATTTTTCACAGAACTCAAAAATTTCTCCGGGATCTTTTTTTCTGGAGTGGATCATAATGCCGTCCGCTCCCGCCTTTACGTAGGCAAACGCCCTCCGGAGCGCATCCTCTATCCCCTTCTCGAGAATAAGGCTCTCGATGCGGGCGATGAGCATAAACTCGTTCGTCTGAAGCGCCGCCTTTCCGGCATGGATTTTCGCGCAAAAATTTTCAATCGTATCCTGTGTCTGCTCCACTTCCACGCCAAACAGGGAGTTCTTTTTCAGTCCCGTCTTGTCCTCGATGATGACAGCGGAAACTCCGATGCGCTCCATCGTGCGAATGTTGTAGACAAAGTGCTCGATCAGCCCGCCGGTGTCCCCGTCTAAGATGATCGGCTTGCTCGTCACTTCCATGATGTCGTCGATTGTGCGGAAACGGGATGTCATATCGACCAGTTCAATGTCCGGCTTTCCCTTGGCTGTCGAGTCGCACAGACTGGAAACCCACATTCCGTCAAACTGGTATGCCTTCTGGTCTTTCAGCACACATGTCTTTTCCACGATCAGCCCGGTAATCCCGCTGTGCGCCTCCATAATGCGGACGGTTTTCTTTATCTTCAAAAGGCTTCTCAGCTGCCCTCTGCGCAAATCCGGAATGGAGAGCTGCTCAATCTGCTTTCGCTCCAGCCGGTCGTATTCCTCCTTGTACGTGTAGGGATACTCCACAAGCTCTCCGCCGTATTCCGCAAGAAGCGCGATGACCTCCTCCCGGATCGGCTTCATCATCCCGGTTTTCCAGTCATCCCCGTGAACAACAATGTCTGGTTTTCGTTCCCGGATGACATCCCGGTAGGAGAGCGTTTTTTGCGGAATCACATGGGAGATTCCCTTGATGTTCTCCATAATCTCCACCCGGGATTCAAATGACAGCACCGGACGGCGAAAATACGACAGAACGACCTCATCGGTCATCAGTCCCGCTGTCACCTCCCCCAGCGCTGCCGCTTTTTTGATGATGTTCATATGCCCCCCATGAATGATATCAGAGGCGAAACTGACATATACCTGCTTCATAATACTCCTTTCACTGGCGCGTTCACGCAGTTGTATCCCCCTGCGAGTCGTTTCGTTTTCGGGGATTCTCCATCATTTTGTTCATAATATAGGAATAAATCTCCTGGCACTGGTCCTCCCAGTGGTTGCACAGGAAGGCGGCCTGGTTTTGATCCGGAACGGACAGATTGATTTCCAGAAGTGTCGTGCGCCCTTCCTTCACAATACAATGTACAATATAATCCTGATTGTTTCCCGGATAATAATCCGCAATGATGCCCGTCTCATTGCGAAGTTTATATTTGTTTTGCTTTAAATACGCATTGATGTCATCTAAAATGGCTTCGGATACTTTCTTCTGAAAAAAGTACAGGGCTTCTTCCCCCTCGCGGGTGATTTCATAGTAGGAAATGCTGCGGATCACCTCTGACCGGATCAGCTTTGCCTCCCCAAGCTCGGCAAGCACTTGCTGAAAGGTGAAGTAATTCGTATATTTTTCCAGAAAAAACTCTGTCATCTGGCTGTATGTCAACGGGAAATTTACTTTTTTTAACATATACAACACCATGAGCTTATACAATGTTACCTGCTCTGACATCATTTCCCTCCTCCCTGTACGCACAGCCCTGTCGGATCCCTTTTGCTTTCAGCTCGCGGTGGATATGATTCAGGACTTTTCTCTTGGCAGTACTCCACATCGGCGCAAGGAGCAGATCTTTCGGTCCGTCCCCTGTCAAGCGATGCAGGACAAGATCCGGCCGGAACCTCGCAATGCACGCAGTCACCAGATCGACATATTCTTCTTCCTCCAGTACATGAAATCGATTGTTCTGATATTCTTCGGCGAGATCTGTGCCCCGCAAAACGTGCAGCAAATGAAGCTTCACGCCCTGAACGTCTATGCTGTTTACATAATTTACTGTCTCAAAAATCTGCTCCCGGCTCTCCCCGGGAAGACCTAATATCAAATGGACAATCACTTCAATCCCGGCTTCCCGCAAAAGGCGAACGGCCCGTTCAAAGCAGGGAAGATCGTACCCTCTGCGAATGTAGCGGGCTGTCGTTTCGTGTACCGTCTGAAGTCCCAGCTCAACCCAGACGGGCTTTTCATACGTCTGCCGCAGCTGGGAGAGCAGGCCGACCACCTCCGGTCCCACACAGTCCGGCCTTGTCGCAATGGACAGCACCGCGACGGCATCCTGTTCGATGGCCTGCGTGTAGACGCTCTTTAAGTAGGCAAGCGGGGCGTATGTGTTGGTAAACGCCTGAAAATAGGCGATAAAGCGGCGGCTGTGAAACTTCTCCACACCCTTTATTCCCTGCTGAATCTGCTCTGCAATCGGCGCAGCGGCGTCCCCGGCAAAATCCCCGGACCCTTTTGCGCTGCAGAAGATACATCCGCCAGACCCGATCGTTCCATCCCGGTTGGGGCATGTCATTCCCGCATTGATTGCAATTTTATAGACTTTCTCCCCGAACGTCGTTTTCAAATAGTAGTCCAGCGAATAATATGGTTTGTCATTTTCTATCATGCCCTGCCGTACTGCTCCCTCTCCCAAACAAATTGAATCCTTCTCATCATAGCAATTTTGAATCCTCCCGTCAAGAAGTCTTCCCCGAAAAAAGAGAAAATTGTTTCAATTTTCCCTTTTCTTTTTCTTTCTTTTCGTGTATACTGAGGGCAGAGATGTACAGGCATTCTTTTTTTCCGGCGCCATGCCTCTGTCCCATCCCCTTTTCTGTTTGCCCTGTACAGATCGTCTGTTTTTGTGACACGGACACTTCAAATCCAAATTCTGTATGAGTTCTAAATTCAATCTAAGGAGTTTTCTATGCGTGAACAATTAAGTCAGCTTTCCCTTTTGCAATTAAGGGATATCGCAAAATCGAAAGGAATTCGAAATGTTACATCCATCCGAAAGTCTGCTCTCGTAGAACAGATTGCCCAGATTCTTGAGGCGGAAGATGCCCAAAACGATATGAAACCTGCGCCAGACAATGCCGAAGAAACTGCAGCATCATCCGGAGAGACGTCTCTCCCTTCTTCTGAAGAAACATCCGCCGAAAATGATTCCCAAGAGAGCAAATCCGAAACGCCCGCCGCCAAAGAGTCCGGGCAGACGCCGGAGACAGCCCCGGTTTCCCGAAGCCAGGGACATCCACGAGAGCGTCAGTCCGCACGCACGCGCGGCAATTCGTATGCCGGCAGCCGCTCGCCCCGCAATTACGATCGAACATCCGAAGCTGCTCACACGGAAAACCGAAAAAATGCCGACACTTCGGATACGGCGCCTCTCTCCCGCGGAAAATACCGCACCGCATCCCGGAGCGAATCCAAATCCGACGCCTTCAATCCGGCCGATTACGCGGAACTTGACAGCGGGGAGAATGCACACGGCATTCTGGAAATTATGGCGGACGGTTTTGGCTTTATCCGCTCGGAAAACTTTCTTCCCGGAGACAATGATGTTTACGTTTCTCCGGCTCAGATTCGGCGCTTCAATATGAAAACCGGCGATTTCATCACCGGAAGCAAGAGAATCCGCACGCAGGACGAGAAATTTCAGGCGCTCCTGTACATCAGCCAGATCAACGGGAGACCTCCTCACGAGGCGGAAACCCGGACGGCGTTTGAAGATCTGACGCCTGTTTTTCCGAACTCCAGACTTCATCTGGAAACGTTTAACGGCCCTCAGTCGATGCGCATCATGGATTTGATCAGCCCCATCGGCAAAGGGCAGCGTGGAATGATTGTCTCCCCTCCAAAAGCTGGTAAGACAACCCTCCTAAAACAGGTCGCCAAAGCTGTGACGACCAATCACCCGGACATCCATCTGATCATTCTGCTCATCGATGAGCGCCCGGAGGAAGTCACCGACATCAAGGAATTCATTGAGGGGAGCAATGTGGAAGTCATCTACTCCACATTTGACGAGCAGCCAGAGCACCACAAGCGGGTGACGGAGATGGTGTTAGAGAGAGCCAAGCGTCTTGTCGAACACAAGCGGGACGTCATGATTCTTCTGGACAGCATCACACGCCTTGCAAGAGCGTACAACCTTCTCGTGACGCCAAGCGGACGCACACTCTCGGGCGGTCTTGATCCCGCCTCCCTGTATCTGCCGAAGCGTTTCTTCGGCGCAGCCCGCAACATGAGAGAGGGCGGAAGTCTGACCATTCTCTCCACAGCGCTTGTGGAGACTGGAAGCCGCATGGACGATGTCATTTTCGAGGAGTTCAAAGGAACCGGAAATATGGAGCTTGTGCTGGACCGCAGACTTTCCGAGAAGCGGATTTTCCCGGCCATTGAGCTGCTCCGGTCCGGAACGAGACGGGATGACCTTCTCCTGAATCCGGCAGAGCAGGAGGCCACTGCAATTATGCGCCGGGCCACAACCGGGCTGAAACCGGAGGAAGCCGCAGAGCGCATCCTGGAACTGTTTGCCCACACAAAGACAAACCGCGAATTTGTAGATGTCGTTCGGCGCCAGAAGTTCATCTGAGCAAACCGCCGGGAGATGCTTTACTCCTGGCAGAATCGGATAGGGAAGTTTCTCTTCCCTATCCTCTGCGATACGCGAAAACACGAAGGCAGAAGCGTTTCTCACGATTCTGCCTTCGTGTTTTCGCAATGTTTCTGATTTCGCGGAATTGCCGCCGCATCATTGGCGGACTTTCTGCGGAATCAGACCCGATTTGAGCAGTGCCGGGCGCAGCGCGTGGTACAAAAAGACAGCGCAAAAGCAGGACAGCACTGCGTTGACAAAGGTAACACCCGCCGTCAATTTCCCCGCAATGTAGGACAGATCCGTGTCCATCCCGAACACATATTTGTTCCGGAAGAAGCCGACAATCGGGTCGGTAATGATGTTAATCCCGAGTCCGCACACCGGGGCAAGGACGCTCCAGAAGAAATATTCTCTGGGGGTGTGCTTCTCCTGAATGTGGCCGATGCGATGTGCCACAAAACCGGTCACAAGTCCGATGATCAGTTTCAGGAAAAATGTCGTCGGCGCATAGATCGGGTCTCCCGAGGCAATGTCTGCCAGCGCAAGGCCGATACCTCCGGCAAGCCCTCCGTACACGCCTCCGATGAGCATCGCTCCCAGCGCGGTGAACGTATTTCCGAGGTGGAAAAACGTGGAACCGCCTCCCGGAAGGGTGATCTTGATCTTAAAAAAATAAAATGCGACAAACGAAAGGGCTGCAAGAAGCGCCGTCTGCGTAAACCGTAGGGTTTTGTCTCTGTCCATATTTGGAATCCTCCATGATTTCTGATTTTGTTTCCCGAAGCAAATCCGGCTCCGGTATGGTCATACTATCACAAGAGTGGACAGATTGACATAGCCAGTTTTTATTTTTTTGTCCATACCAATTTTGCATTCACGCCGCGCGCGCTATCCATATCGCTCTCTTAGAAGCGCACGCTCCATCCTTTTGAAACTCAATAGCGCTCCTTTAGAAACTTTGAGATGTTGGTATGGTCATACCCTTCCATCTTTTGTCTCAGATCGTCTGCCTTGTTTTTGTAGTAGGAATAATCCGCCTCTGCAAGTTCCCCGCTTCCATACAGCTCTTCCAGCATTTTCTCCAGTTCTTTTCGGGATAATATCGCCAGATCTTTGTAATTATTTTCCAGATTCATCTGAATTTCCTGAAATTTGTCTGCCACTTGTCTTCGCGCTTTCGATTTTTTAAAAAACATTTGCTTGACAATCCTCCGATTTTCATGTTATGGTAAGTATCATTTTCAAAGGAGCGCTGTTTTTATGAAAAAGGAACGTCTTTTCTATCTGGACCTGATCCGGAGCTTCTCCTTCCTCCTGATTTTTTTCTATCACTTTCAATTTGAATGGACGGCAGCCGGCATTTCCGGCAGCGCGCTGACACAGATTGCCCCCGCAAACGGCACACTTGGAAATGTCGGCGTGTCGCTGTTTTTTATGATCTCGGGTGCGGCACTCATGTATACCTATGAGGAGTCGCTGTCTCTGAAGCGCTATCTGGTGAAGCGGGCGCGCTCCCTGTTTCCTATGTTCTGGATCGCCTGGCTTCTTCTCTTTTTGCGCTTTGACTGCATGACGGGAAGTCCGTTTGGCCAGCTCTCTCCCCGGTATCTTGTCTGGACTGTTCTCGGCATGGATGGATACCTAAACGGCATCGTCCCGACATTCTACCGGATCGGCGAATGGTTTCTGGGATGCATCCTCCTGTTGTATCTGCTTTTCCCGCTGCTTCGCAGGGCGATGCTTCGCTTTCCAAAGCTCCTTCCCGCTGCCGTCCTTTTGCTCTATGCCCTGGGAACCTATTTTTATCGGGGTCCCATCGATGCGGACCGGTTCTTTCTGTTTCGCATTCCGGACCTTTTGCTCGGCATGTATTTTGTCCGGGGGAAGAAAACTGTGACCCTTCCGGCGGCACTTGTCTGCCTCAGCATTCATGTGCTGTTTTCCGTCTGCTACCTGCCCCTCCCGCTTCTTTTACGGATGCAAATTTGGGGTGCGTCGCTCTTTTTTCTCCTCGTGTATCTTAGCACCTTTCTGCGCAGCGCATGGATGCAAAAGGCGGTCTCGTTCCTCAGCGGCATCTCCTATCCCGCCTTCCTTTTGCACCATGTCGTCATCCGCCAGATTGCCCATTCCTTTTCGGGACAGCAGATGGGCGGAATGCGGACGCTCTTTTTGCTCTTTTATGCGTTTTTGATCACCGTCTGCCTGTCTGTCGGTCTTCGGGATTTCACCCGAAACTGCCTCAAAAAAAGAGCAGACGGCAAAACCGAAGCGGCTGCGGCCTCACAGGGAATATGATTCGTACAGCGGATGGCGCTCTGTCAATGTCTGCACAAGTGCAAGCGCTTCCGCTGTCTTTCCCTCGTCCACCACGAGCGCGATGGCCTGCGCAATCCCATCCATATCTTCCTCTGTCATGCCCCTTGTCGTCACCGCCGGTGTTCCAAGGCGAATGCCGGATGTGACAAACGGCGACGCCGGATCATTTGGAATCGTATTTTTGTTGCACGTAATCTTGACGGAGTCGAGAATGGCTTCCGCCTCTTTTCCCGTCATGCCTTTGTTTCGCAAATCGACGAGCATCAGGTGATTGTCTGTCCCGCCCGACACGATCCGGAAGTCTCTCTTTTGAAGCCCCTCACAAAGCGCCTTCGCATTGCGCACGACCTGGCGCCCGTATTCCCGAAACGACGGATCCAAAGCTTCCTTCAGGCAGACTGCCTTCGCTGCGATGACATGCATCAGAGGTCCCCCCTGTATCCCCGGGAAAATGGCTTTGTTGAAATTGTATTTGCGGTTGGCCGCCTCGCTGGACAGAATCATTCCGCCTCTCGGCCCGCGAAGTGTCTTGTGCGTTGTCGTCGTCACGACATCCGCATACGGGATCGGACTCATATGCACTCCGGCCGCCACAAGCCCTGCGATGTGCGCCATATCGACCATCAAAACCGCGCCCACTTCATCGGCAATTTCCCGGAATTTCTGAAAGTCGATGGCTCTGGCGTAAGCGCTCGCGCCTGCCACAATCATTTTGGGCCGGCACTGGCGGGCAATGGCTCTCACCTCATCATAGTCGATCCAGCCGTCCTCGTTGATTCCGTATGGCACCGGATGAAAATATTGTCCGGACAGGTTGACAGGGCTTCCATGTGTCAGATGGCCTCCCATATCCAGCCCCATTCCCATAAACGTATCTCCCGGCTTAAGCACCGCGAAAAAAACTGCCATGTTGGCCTGGGCGCCGGAATGCGGCTGCACATTGGCATACTCACAGCCAAACAATTTCTTTGCCCGTTCCCTTGCCAGATCCTCCACCACATCGACGTACTCACATCCGCCATAGTAGCGCTTCTTTGGATACCCCTCTGCGTATTTGTTCGTCAGAGGACTTCCCATCGCCTCCATGACTGCCCTGCTGACCAGATTTTCCGAGGCAATCAGTTCGATATGGTCGCGCTGTCTTCCAAGCTCGCTGCCAATTGCTGCGGCAATTTCCGGATCTTCCTGTAACAGATTTTTGTAATCAAGCATACTCTACCTCTTTTCTGCGCCGCTGCCATCTTTTGGCCTGCATCATTTCGGTCTGCCCAGGCGCCGCCGCAGACCCGACTCCTTTGCACTCCCCAGAGAATCGTCTCGCTCCGATCTGTCACGGCAGCCGCATCTCCGGGCGGATACACAGATCTCTCGGACCTGCATGAGTTGAGAAAACAATCTGTGTGTTGGTTTTTCCGTATCTTTGCAGCTGCCCGATGAAGTGGTCCAGTTCGGTTGTCGTCGGGAAAACGACTTTAATCAGCATCGAGAACGGTCCCGTGACACAATTGCACTCCAAAACATTGGGACAGGATTCGATGTAGGGGTAGAATTCTACCTTTTGAACCGGATCCAACTCCAGATGAATAAATGCCGTAATGTGAAATCCAAGCTTTACCATATTGATTCTTGCCGTATACCCCGTCAAAATGCCTTCCTTTTCCAAACGGTCAATCCTGGCTGAGACAGCCGGGGATGACAGAGAAGTTTTTTCCGCAATGACTTTCAGCGGAGTTCTGGCATTTTTCTGCAGAATGGAAATAATCTTTACGTCAACCGCATCCATTTGTTTCTCCTCTCGTACTTATATCTGCAGCTGCTCAGATTACCGCATTCATTCTCTTCTCTCCCTCGCTCTCCCTATTTCTGAACCGCTGCAATGATGATTCGCAGCACAAAACTGTGCTCTCAAGAATGAATATACCGTAAATTATACTGTTATCATGATGAAAAAGCAAGACTTTTCACAAAAATCTTTTGCTGATTGTTTTATTTTTTCAAGTTTGCGCGCTTCCGAAGCGTCGGGTCTAAAATCTTCTTGCGAATTCTAAGATGCGTCGGCGTCACCTCCAGCAATTCGTCCGACTCGATAAAGTCAAGACACTGTTCAAGGCTCATCCGCTTTGGCGTCGTCAATTTCAGGGCGTCGTCCGAGCCGGAAGCCCGGGTATTGGTCAGCTGCTTTCGCTTGCAGATGTTGACCTCCACATCGTCTGTCTTTCCGTGCTGTCCGACAACCATGCCCGCGTATACTTTTTCTCCGGGTCCGAGAAACAGCGTTCCCCTCTCCTGGGCATTGAACAGACCATATGTGACAGACTCACCGGTTTCATATGCAATCAGGGATCCCTGTTTCCGGTATGCGATTTCGCCCTTGTACGGCTCGTATCCGTCAAACAGCGTATTCATAATGCCATTTCCCTTCGTGTCTGTCAAAAACTCTCCTCTGTAACCGATCAGCCCTCTCGACGGGATGGAGAATTCAAGACGGGTGTATCCGCCCTGCGCTGCGCTCATCCCCTGAAGCTCTCCTTTGCGGGAACTCAGCTTCTGGATGACGGTTCCGGAAAATTCCTCCGGGACGTCCAGATATGCAAGCTCCATCGGTTCCAGAAGGCGGCCCTTCTCGTCCCGCTTGGTCAGCACTTCCGCCTTGCTCACGGCAAACTCGTATCCTTCCCTTCGCATATTTTCGATGAGAACCGAGAGATGCAGCTCTCCCCTTCCGGAGACACGGAAGCAGTCTGGGCTGTCGGTCTCCTCCACCCGCAGGGATACGTCCGTATTCAGCTCCCGGAAAAGCCGCTCCCGCAGATGGCGGGATGTGACATATTTTCCTTCCTGCCCCGCAAACGGGCTGTCATTGACAAGAAACTGCATGGCGATGGTCGGCTCCGATATTTTCTGGAACGGGATGGCCACAGGCCGCTCCGGGGAGGCAATGGTATCGCCGATGTGGATGTCCGCAATTCCGGAGATTGCCACAATGGAGCCGATGTTTGCCTCGCTCACCTCTTTCTTTGTCAATCCCTCAAACTCATACAGCTTGCTGATTTTTACTTTGCGGAAGAAATCCGGGTCGTGATGGTTGACAAGAACGCACTCCTGGTTTACGCTCAGCTTCCCGTGATCCACTTTTCCGACGCCGATGCGCCCCACATATTCGTTGTAATCGATCGTGCTGATCAGCACCTGTGTTCCCGCCTCGGGGTCTCCCTGGGGCGCCGGAATGTGATTGACAATCGCCTCAAAGAGCGGACCCATATTTTCTTTTGCATCGGTCAAATTCTCCACGGCATAACCGCCTCTGGCGGATGCAAAGACAAACGGGCAGTCCAGCTGTTCGTCACTTGCGTCCAGATCCATCAAAAGCTCCAGCACCTCGTCCACGACCTCCTCCGGTCTTGCCTCCGGGCGGTCAATCTTATTGATGCAGACGACGACGGACAGATTCATCTCCAGCGCTTTGCGCAGGACAAATTTTGTCTGCGGCATCGGACCTTCAAAGGCGTCCACGACAAGAATGACGCCATTTACCATTTTCAGAACACGCTCTACTTCTCCTCCAAAGTCTGCATGGCCTGGCGTGTCTATGATGTTGATTTTGATGCCGCGGTAGGATACGGCAGTATTTTTGGACAGAATGGTAATTCCCCGCTCCCGCTCAATGTCGTTGGAATCCATCACTCTCTCCTGAATTTCCTGATGGGCGCCAAACACCCCGCTCTGTTTCAAAAGTTCATCGACCAGCGTTGTCTTCCCGTGGTCTACATGGGCAATGATTGCGATGTTTCGAATGTCTTCTCGTACTGTATTCATCTTTTCCCTCATTTCTTCTGTCTGCCTTTCTGCACACAACTTCCAATAGTTTATCACCTTTTCTCCAAAAAACAAGCCCGGCTTCAGATTTTTTTTCTGAAGCCGGGCTTCCCCGACAGGCGCGCACACACCGCCGCGCTGTTTTATTCGTCTTTTGCCGTCTCGGCCAGGGAGCGCACAAGCCCTGCGATTCCCTGAATCTCACTCGGGATAATGATCTTTGTCGCCTTGCCGTCCGCAGCCTTGGCAAAGGCTTCCAGACTTCTCAGCTGAATTACCGCGTCATCCGCTCCCGCCTCTTTGATGAAGCGAATACCGTCTGCGTTTGCCTGCTGTACCCGAAGGATCGCTTCCGCCTGACCTTCTGCCTCGCGGATCATTGCCTCTTTCTTGGCCTCTGCCCGAAGAATCGCTGCCTGTTTCTCCGCCTCTGCATCCAGAATAGCGGACTCTTTCTTTCCTTCTGCGACAAGAATGGTTGATTTTTTCTCACCTTCCGCTTTCAAGATCGATTCCCGGCGTTCCCGCTCTGCCTTCATCTGCTTTTCCATCGCATCCTGGATGGCGGCAGGCGGAATGATATTTTTCAGCTCCACACGGTTGACTTTGATGCCCCACGGGTCTGTCGCAATGTCCAGGATGGAGCGCATCTTCGTGTTGATGATTTCTCTGGATGTCAGTGTCTGGTCCAACTCCATGTCACCGATGATGTTTCGAAGCGTCGTCGCAGTCAGATTCTCAATGGCCATAATCGGATTGTCCACACCGTAGGCAAACAGCTTCGGATCGGTAATCTGGTAAAACACAACCGTGTCGATTCGCATCGTAACGTTGTCCTTTGTGATTACCGGCTGCGGCGGGAAATCCGCCACTTGCTCTTTTAAGATGACCTTCTTGGAAATCCGGTCGATAAACGGCACTTTAAAGTGAAGTCCAACCGACCAGGTGGCCAGATAGCCGCCCAACCGTTCTACCACAACGGCATGTGCCTGGGGAACGATCTTGATGCAAGAGGAAAGAATCAGCAGCAGAACGATCACGATCACAACTGTGGTGAAAAATCCTACCTGAATGGATGATGCTAACATAATCTTCTCCTTTTCTGCACTGCTTTGTGTGATGACTGTCCCGCGCAACTGCAGTGCGGACGCGCAGACAGTCAAGCCGTTTCCTTACGGTTGTTTCTTCTCCACGATCAGCTTGACTCCGCTGATGGCGCAGATGGTGACATACGTTCCCGGTTCCATAATCTCCTCGTCGTCTTTGGCAACCGCCGTCCATTCCAGCCCGTTGACAACTGCGGCGCCAAACCCCTCCGTATTGTGGATTCTCTCTGTCACCCTTGCCGTTTTGCCGACGAGACTGTCGGTGTTTGTTTTCACAAAATGCTTGCGAAAATACCGGTCCGTCAAAGGTTTTACGAGAATCAGAAGCAGCAGGGAGATTCCCAGAAAGACAATCAGCTGCAATTCCACACTGCCGTCTAAAAGCGTCACAGCAATTGCGCCAAGTGTGCCGCAGGCAAACCACAATGACACCAGCTGCAGTGTACAGATTTCCACAATCACAAGAAAGACAAACAGTATCAACCAGTAAAACAACGTCATATCTTTTCACCTCTTTTCCTTTCTTTTCAGAATTGTGTTTTCCGCTGCGGTTCCGGAATCCGTTCTGTTGCCTGTATTGTAACACAAAACGAGATCAAAGCAACACATTGTCAAAACTACAGGTCATTTTCGTCATTTTTGCGTGAGAAAGCCATCCAGCGGCAACATTGTGCGCTGTTTTAGATCACCTGATAGAATACGATTCGTGTCTGGAACTGCCGGTCGCTCCAGACAACTTCCACGGAGCCGCAGTTTTTCTTCAGCAGCTGCTGGATTTGTGAGATTCCAAATCCATGCGCGTCCTCCTCTTTGCGGGTTAACAGATTTCCAAACGGGTCGGTGCGCACGATGCCGTCATAGTTGTTTGTCACTTCGACAAACAGATTTTTGCGCTCGATCATCATGACGACTGAAATCAGGCGGTCAGGGACTGGAATTTTAGAGCAGGCATCTACCGCATTGTCCATCACGTTTCCAAGTACACCGCAGAGCACCGCGTCTTTTACCTTTAGCGTGACCGGAATGTTCAGATCCAGCTGAAAGCGGATGTGCTCCGCTTTGGAATGTTCTATTTTATAGTTCAGCACGGCATCCACCGCAACGTTTCCGGTTGCAGCCTGCTGAACATTTCGGTGCAGCTCGCGGTTTAGATCCCGCACCAGCTCCAAAATCCCCGGAATGTCCCCTTTTTCGGCCATCGTCTCAATGGCAAGGTAATGGTTTTTCAGCTCATGGCGCTGTCTTCTCGTCTCCTCCTGATTTTCCTCGATCATATGATATTGGCGGGAAATCCATTCCATCTGCTGGTGATTCAAATATGCGTCCAGCTGGCGCTTTTCCTCCACCATATTTTTTAGGAATCCGAGAATGAACACGCCTGCGACAAAAATAAAGACGATGACAAGAAGTGCTGCCGCCTCCAAAATGCCTCCGGTATGATTGAGCGTGTAGCAGCCGGCGTTGACCATCCCCCAGAGGACCATACAGAGAAAGACAAGAAGCATCCGCCTTTTCCGGTCCTGCTTTGGACGCCACAAAAGACCGATGTATTCCCATGCCAGGTAGAGGAAAAAGCCGTTGATCAAAATCCATAGCACTGCCTCAATCATATCTGTCCCTCATTTCTGCAGTATTCCCAAAACTGGCTCCGGATTCTGGGCCGGTTTTTTTCACTGATGTTTAGAATCGTCCCGTCCACCAGGGCAACCCGCTCGTACTGAAATGCCTCGATGTTGTCCATGTTGACAAGATATGCCTTGTGAATCCGCACAAAGCGCATCGCTGCCACCTTTTTCTCCACCTCTCCAAGCTTGTCATAGTACGTATAATCGTGATGTTTTGTGTGGACGATGACTTTCCGCCCGGAACTTTCAAAGTAGAGGATGTCCCTTACGATGACTTTCATCCTGCTTTTTCCGCTCTGAAAGTAGTAGCATTCCCGTTTGCGGCTCTCGACTTTCTGTGCCGCCTTCAGGAATACGCGCTCAAACGCCTCCAACGAGAGCGGCTTGGAGAGAAAGCGAAACGGCTCTGTCTCAAAAAGCTCCCGCATATACTCTTCATGGCTGGAGATGTAGATCAGAATCATTGTGTCATCGCGCTCCCGGATGTAGGCCGCCGTTTTCATCCCGTCCATCTGCTTCATCTCAATGTCCATGTAGATCACATCAAAGCGAATTCCCCGGTTGATGTCTGCGATCAGCTCCTCTCCGCTGGAATACTCCTCCAGATCGATTTCGTATTGATGTTTGCGCTCCAGCCGCTCTAGCGCTCCCGTCAATGTTCCAAGAAACTGCTGGTCATCATCACACACCGCAATCTTTATCGTCATTTCCCCTCATCTCCCTGCCTGTCCGCTTCACTCTGGAAACAAAATTCGTTCCCCCTCCACGACGGCATAATAGAGCTGGTCGCTCACTTCCACCTTTGCTCTCCCGTTTGTCCCCTCAATGAGCCGCTTTTGGATGCGCCCGCTCTCCTCTACCGGAATCGGAACGGTCACGGTCACATCAGCCGCATAATCGGTGTCGATCGGCTGAAACGACTCCTGGGCCAAAAGATACTGAATCTTTCCGATTCCCGCGTAATCGGTCACAATCTGAAAAAGATCCGCCCGTTTTTTCTCCACGACGACGGCGTTTCCAAGTCCCTCCTTCACGGCGCCGGAATACGCGCGCACAAGCCCTCCGGTTCCGAGAAGCGTCCCTCCAAAATAGCGCGTCACCACGGCCACGACATCGCGGATTTCCTGCCCGTTCAGCACATCGAGCATCGGCTTCCCCGCCGTCTGGGATGGCTCCCCGTCATCGCTGCACCGCATCAGCTCTCCTCTTTTACCGATGACATACGCCCAGCAATTGTGCGTGGCATTCCAATATTTCTTTTTGCACTCCTCGATGAAGCGGATCGCTTCCTCCTCCGACTCCACATGGGAAATATTTGCGAGAAAACGCGACTTTTTCTCCACAATCTCTGCTGTTCCATCCACATAAATGGTTTTATATTGACGAACCATCAAAACACCTTTCTTTCTCTCATCGAAAGCAGAATGCAAGCTGCCCCGAGGAACCTTCGTTTATATATTCTTCCACCTGGTATCCCTGTTTTTTCGCCTCGGCAATCGTCTCCTCATACGCCTCCCCGCCCCAGTTTGTTCTCCAGAGCCAGAAGCGGTCCGGCAAATCGGAAACGTCAATGGCTTCCGCCCCATAGACCTGATCGGTACTGTGTCCATAGCCGACATAATAATAAAAACCGTATCCGGCCGTCCCGATCAGAAACGTCGTCTCTTCGTATCCTCTCTCTGAGATCCATATTTTTGCAAACTGATCGTCGTAGGACTTGTGCCAGTTGTTCAAAATCTTCGGAGTGGAGACGATGGCGGTCAGCAAAAAGACCGCTCCGGCGGATAGCGCAATCCCCCGCTTCCATGCTGCCCGCTGCAGCATCTCTCTCGCCTCGAGAACGATCGTCAAAACGCTCACCGTTAAAATCGTAAGATAGAAATAACTGTATCTTCCGAAAAATCCTGCGCTCTCCCCCGGGCTGATCATCCCGTAGAGGTGCAGCTTGACGAGGACATAGTGCATTCCATACGCGGCAAGCAGCAGAACAATCAGATCCCGTTTTTCCCGCTCCGCTTTCTTGCGAACGAGGAGGAACAAACTCCCGGCAAGAAGGGCGGCGCCGACAAGCTGGAACATGACCGTAACCGCCGGGTGGGAGCCAGCGTTCCAAAGATATCGGATCATCAGCCCGGGCGTTGTGATAATTTCCTTCACCGACACAAGCTCCGACAGCGGCACGGCGCTGCTGCCGATTTTGTTGTTTTCCATCTGAATTCTGGCATAGAACAGATAAAGCGGCACGGCAAACAGCAATCCTGCCGCCGCGTACATCCCCAGCGCAGCCGCCTTCTGTTTCATTTCCGCCTCCCGAAAGACAGACCGCAGATGCAGCATCAAAAGCGGCACCACAAGAAAAACGGCGCCGTATTGACTGTACATTGCCCCGACACACATCAGGATCAGGGCGGCGGTGTGCCGCCATGCCTGTACTTTGCTTCCCTTTACAAAATAGAAGATCGCCCCGAAACAAAACATCAGCATCAGCGCGTACTCGGAACATTCCTGGATGCAGAAAACCCACTGGTACGACACCGACAGCCAAAGAACCGCCGCCCGCCCGACGGCAGGGCGATACAGGAGCCGCATCGTCCGATACAAAAACAGTCCCGCAATCATCCCCGGAATGAGGTTAAACAGGCGAAACCATACGACACTTGTGCTTATTTTCAGCCAGAAATGCATCAGCACATTGTAGAGCGGCGGCTGGAAGGTTTCAATCACGTTCCGGTACTGCGTTCCGTTTGTAAGCGAGAGCTGGGAGATGCGGTATTCCACCCACTCGTCCGCCCAGAGCGCGGAATGCGTAATCTGAAATGCCATCAAAAAAAATAAAATGACAAATACTGCGCCCGTCATCCCCCATCCGGCAGCGCACCGGCCAAGCGCTCCCGCACGCTTTTTTTCTTCACGCTCCATCCTGTCTCCCCTTTTCTTTTCCTTCCTGCTCCGTTTTCCATTCCCTGTTGATTCTTCGGAAATCTGTCAGCGCCTGTCTCCCCGTCTTTACAATTTTGGGAAGGTTGATGCTGTTTTTCCCGCCCTGTCTGGGCTGGAATGTAATGGGAATCGAGCAGACTGCCTGCCCTTTTTTGGCGTATACGACGGAGAGCAGCACGTTGGACAGATAAAATCCGTCTGGAATTTGCCGGATGTTCTCTGCGAGCGTTTTTGCCTCCATCAGACGGAAGGGCGTGTTGGCATCTGCCACAGAGAGGCCAAAACAGAGCGCAATGGTCCATTTGAGCACTTTTGTGACGATCTTTCGGGAAAGGCCGTCCTGCCGCTTGTTTCGGCGGCCGATCACCATCGCATACGTGTCTTTTTGTTCCCAAAACTGCGGAAATTCCCCGGGATCGGTCTGTCTGTCCGAGTCGGTTTGGAAAACGTAATCCGCCCCCTGCTGAATCGCATATTGGTATCCGTACAGCACAGTCGCTCCGTGACCCGAATTGGGCTTTTCCAGCAGGCAGAGAAGCGGGTACTGTCCGCAGCAGCTTCGGACAATGTCTGCCGTCCGGTCCCTGCTTCCGTCATTGATGATGACAAGACGCGATGTACCGTCCCCATGATGCCGCTCCACAACCGGATACCATTCCTGAATGACTTGTTTGATGTTGGCTTCTTCATTGTACGCCGGAATAATTATATATAATCGCTCCACCTTATTCCTCTTTTCTCCTGAAACATCAGATTCTGTGATACCCAAAATATACCGGATTAGATTCAATTTGTCAAGATACACTTGCCGCGCACCGCATGACACGTGCGAAAATAATCGGACAAAACTTAGAAATTGCGAATTTCCCTTTCCTTCCCGGCCGAAATCTGGTATACTATAACGCACAAGCCAGACATTGATCCTGCAGATTTTCTGCAATGACACGTTTACCGCATCCTCTTTTGGAAAGGAGATTTCATGAAATTTTCGAACAAAGCAATCGAGAAGAAGCTGACGCGGCTCTCCTCCAATTCCATCAAAAACAGAAACCGGATCTGGATGACGGCCCTTAAGATGCTTCTTTGTTTTCTTCTTGCCGCCTCCATCGTCGGGGCAAGTTTTTTATACGGCAGCCTTCGCGGAATTCTAAAAAATGCGCCGGACATTTCCGGCGTGGACGTATCTCCGACCGGTTTTGCCACAAATCTATATGACATTGACGGCAATGTGATCGAGACGCTTGTCATGGCCGGGAGCAACCGGGAGGAAGTCTCCATCTCGGAGATTCCGCAGCACTTAATCCAGGCGTTTGTCGCCATTGAGGATGAGCGCTTCTGGGAACACAACGGCATTGACATCAAAGGAATTTTGCGCGCCGCCTACATCGGGCTTTCCAGCGGCCGCTTTTCTCAGGGCGCCAGCACCATTACGCAGCAGCTCATCAAAAACAACATCTTCAACAATGGCATGGAGACAAACGAGGTGAGCCGTTTTGTCCGCAAAATCCAGGAGCAGTATCTGGCGATCAAGCTCGAACAGCAGCTGCAGTCCAAAAACGTCATCCTGCAAAATTATTTGAACACCATCAATCTTGGAAGCAACACCCTTGGCGTTCAGGCTGCCTCCAAAAAATATTTTTGCAAGGATGTGGGAGATCTGACGCTGTCGGAATGCGCGGTTCTCGCCACCATCACCCAGAACCCGTCCGCGAACAATCCCATCACCCATCCGGAGACGAATGCCAAACGGCGAAAGCTCGTGCTCGACAATATGCTTGCGCAGGGATACATCGGCCAGGAGGAATACGATACGGCGCTCAATGACAATGTCTATGAGCGGATTCAAAACAACCGGAATGCCAACACGAATTCCCCCTACTCATATTTCACCGATGCGGTCATTGAGGCGGTGCTGGAGGACCTTCAGACGAAGCTCGGGTATACACAGACGCAGGCCTACAATATGCTGTACAGCGGCGGACTGCACATTATGACGACCCAGGATTCCAGCATTCAGGCCATTGTGGACAAGGAAATCAATGATCCCGACAATTACCCGATCACAGAGTATTCCATCAATTACAGCCTCCAGGTGGAGCAGGCGGACGGCACAAAGACAAACTACCACGAATCCGATGTTCAGTCGTGGCATCGAAACACACTCTCCAAACCGGCGTTTAAGCTGATTTTCTCCTCGAAAGAGGAGGCAAGCGCGGCGGTGGACGCATTTCGCGAGGCCATCGTCGGGGAGGGCGACACCATTGTGTCGGAGTCGCTGGAGTTCGTGCTGCAGCCCCAGGCGTCTATGGTTGTCATGTCTCCCACAACCGGAGCGGTGCTCGCCGTGTGCGGAGGCAGAGGAGAAAAGACGGCAAGCCGTGTGCTAAACCGCGCCACCGATTCCACAAGACAGCCCGGCTCCTGTTTTAAGGTGCTCTCGACATTTGCACCGGCGCTGGACATCTCCGGCGACACGCTGGCAAGCACATACTACGACAGCCCCTACGAGGCGGACGGTCAGAGTTTTGCCAACTGGTGGTCTGACTTAAACCTTGGCTACTGCAACATCCGCCAGGGCATTGCCTTTTCCATGAACATCATTGCCACAAAATGCATCAACGAGACTGTGACGATTGATACCGGCTTTCAATATGCCCAGAATTTTGGGATTTCAACACTGGTCGATTCTGCTGTCATCAACGGTGTCCCAAAGACAGACAAGGTTACTTCCTTAAGTCTTGGCGGCCTCACATACGGTGTCACAAACCTGGAAATGACGGCGGCCTATGCGGCCATCGCCAACAATGGCGTGTACACCGAGCCGATCTTTTACCGGCAGATTCTGGACCACAACGGGGAGCTACTTCTGGACAATACTCCGATGACCCGAACGGTGCTCAAGAAGTCTACGGCGCAGCTTTTGACGCTCGCCATGGAGGATACCATCGACGGCTCCACCCCCTGGGGCGAATACGGCATCGGCGTCACCGGAGCCCCCTGCAAAGTCGACGGGATGTCTCTGGCGGGAAAGAGCGGATCGACAACCAACTCCAACGATGTCTGGTTTGAGGGATATTCCCCCTACTATGTGTGCGGCATCTGGTCCGGATACGATGAGGACAAGGCGCTGGACTCTCTCAACAACAATTACCACAAGGACATCTGGCAAAAGGTGATGGAGCAGATCCATGAGGGGAAAGCAGACATCGGCTTCTCCACAAGCGGTCTGGAGGCGGCCTACATCTGCAGCAAGTCCGGTCTTTTGGCCATCGAAGGCGTGTGCGATCAGGCCGACGACCATACGGTGACATACGTAGAATATTTTGCGCCAAACACTGCACCGACGGCCTACTGCAGCCGCCATGAAGTCGTCAACATCTGTACCGAGTCCGGACTGCTGGCAGGCGAGGACTGCCCGCAGGAGGACATCGAGCAGACCGTCTACCTCGTCATTGACGAAGAAGACGAGGACGGCGCAAAGACGCTGGACACCACCCACACAATTCCCGATTCCGTCGACGGTCATTTCTGTGATGTGCATCTTCCAGAGCCCTCCACCGAGGAGCCGGAATCCACAAGCGAAGAGGCGGACGAGCCGGGCGGAAACTTCTGGGACGACTGGTGGGACTTCCTGTTCGGCCGCCATTAATCGCATAGGAAGCAAATCGGATAGGAGAAGAAACGCTTCCCCTATCCGATCGAAAAAAGTTTAATAGAAAATAAAGCTTCGAATGTTTTGTTCCATCGGCGGAGGGCTGCAGTTTTTGGATGTCATCGGCATCCGCTCAAAGCCTTCCGGCGCACTCGTCTCCTCTCTCAGCCATATGATATGATTGCGCCAGGATGTGTAAATGCTCCACTTCTGATTGTCCTCTTCTACGGCAAATTCTTTTGTTGTCCAGTTATAATACAGCGTTCCCTTCAGCCGTTCTTCCGCCTGATAGACGCGGTTTCCATCAAAACAGTATGCGTAATATTCCCCGCTTCCATCTTCCTTCGTACATCCGACAAGAAGAAGCGGCTCTTCGCTCCCCCGGTATCCGATGAGGGCAAACTCTGTCTCTCCCTCATAATGGTCTGTATACGTAAGGCTTCCGATGATGATCACGCTGATGTCGTCCCACTCCATCTCATACGATTCGTACACGGCGGTGATGACCCGTCCTGAAAATTGTTCGCCCAAATCAGGGGCTGTTGTGCCCGGATCCTCCGGGGAGGACTCCGGGGCGGATTCCCCGGAGGATCCGGATGGCATTTCCATCGTCCTGTATTCTGTCTCTGTCGTCTCCCATTCGGAACGTCCCTCTGCGCGGCAGGATCCAGCGAGAAGCGCAGCGGCACAGACGATCACAATTGTCTGAAACCGTCTCCCCATTCTGCTTACTGGAAATACTGAACTCCCGATTCAAAGATTTTCATATCCTGCTCTCCGGAGATGTTGATGGCCACGCTTCTGCCTTTTCTCTCAATGTGCGCCATCTTTCCGAGAACACGTCCGTCCGGGCTCGTAATGCCTTCGATGGCGGCATACGAACCGTTTACATTCCACTCTTCCTCCTGCGCCAGATTGCCCTCTGCGTCCACATACTGCGTTGCCACCTGTCCGTCGGCAAAGAGCTTCTTGATCCATTCCTGACTGGCCACAAAGCGCCCTTCTCCGTGAGATGCCGGATTGCAATACACGCCGCCCAGTTTGGCCTGTGCAAGCCACGGCGATTTGTTTGTCACAATCTTCGTGTAGACCATTTTGGAAATATGGCGCCCAATCGTATTGGTCGTCAGCGTAGGCGACTGCTCGTCGAGAGTGCGGATTTCCCCGTACGGCACAAGTCCAAGCTTTATGAGCGCCTGGAATCCGTTGCAGACGCCAAGCACAAGGCCGTCTCTGTTTGTCAAAAGCTCCTCCACCGCCTCTTTTAATTTCTCATTGCGGAATGCGGTCGCAAAAAATTTCGCAGATCCGTCCGGCTCATCTCCTGCGGAGAAGCCGCCGGGGAACATGATCATCTGTGCCTGGCGGATTGCTTTCTGGAACACTTCCACCGACTCCCGGATCTTGTCCGGGCTCATGTTGTTGAGCACTCGGATGTCCACGTTTGCGCCTGCCTGCTCAAATGCCCTTGCGCTGTCATATTCGCAGTTTGTTCCCGGGAAGACCGGAATAAACACGGTCGGCTTTGCTACTTTATGTTTGCACACATAAATCTTATCCGTCTTAAAGATCGGCGTCTCTACCTTCGGCTGCTTCTCCCCGGACACGGAAGGAAATACTTTCTCAAGCGGCGCTTTCCATGTCTGAATCGCCTCCTCCATCGGGATGACAACATCCTGATACCGGAACTCCGGCTCGCCTGTCACTTCACCGATGCAGGTACACGGCATGTCCATATAGTCCACCGCCTCTGCCGGAACTTCGGCAACGAGATTTCCGAAAGCGGGCGCAAACAGCGACTCTTTTGACACCGTATCATACAGCGTGACGCCCCGTTTGTTTCCGAACGCCATCTTGCTGACTGCCTCCGCAATTCCGTTTGCCCCGAGCGCATAGGCTGCCAAAATCTTTCCGTCCTGAACCGCCTCAAAAAACTGACCGTACAGTTTCTTGATCTGCTCATAGAGCGGAAGATCGTATTCATCCTTTTCGATGGTAAAGAGGACGAGTTTGTTTCCGGCTTTTTTCAATTCCGGCGTCACCATCGTCCGGTCGGATGCCACATCTACGGCAAACGATACGAGTGTAGGCGGAACGCTGATCTCATTGAACGTTCCGGACATCGAGTCCTTGCCTCCAATGGACGGCAGACCAAAACCGATCTGTGCCTCGTAGGCGCCAAGAAGCGCGGAGAGCGGTTCTCCCCATCCCTTCGGATCGTCGGTCATTCTCTTGAAATATTCCTGGTACGTCATCCGGATCTTGGAGTAATCTCCGCCGCCTGCGACGATCTTGGAGATCGACTCCAAAACGGCATATACGGCGCCGTGATACGGGCTCCAGGATGACAAATAGGGGTTAAATCCATAGCTCATCATCGTCACAACATCCGTCTTCCCCTTCAGAACCGGAAGCTTTGCAACCATCGCCTGTGTCTCGGTCAGCTGATATTTTCCGCCGTAAGGCATCAGAACCGACCCAGCCCCGATGGAGGCGTCAAACATCTCCACAAGCCCTTTTTGAGAGCAGACGTTCAAATCCGCAAGCATCGACAGCCAGCGCTCTTTTACTTCCCCTTCCGGTTTTGTGCGGAAATAGTTGTCTTCCTCCTTCGGAATGGGAACGATGACATCCGTCTCCTGGTGGGCGCCGTTTGTATTCAAAAATGCGCGGCTGATGTTGACAATGTCTTTGCCTCTCCACTTTAAGACAAGGCGGGGTTCCTCTGTGACAACCGCAACTGCGACAGCTTCCAGATTCTCCTCCTCTGCGTAGGCAAGGAACGCGTCAACATCCTTCGGATCAACGACAACCGCCATACGCTCCTGGGACTCGGAAATGGCAATCTCGGTTCCGTCCAGACCCGCATATTTTTTGGGTACCCGGTTTAAGTCAACAACCAGTCCGTCCGCCAGCTCCCCGATGGCAACCGACACGCCGCCCGCGCCAAAGTCGTTGCATTTCTTGATGAGAAGACTGACTTCCTCCCGGCGAAACAGTCGCTGAATCTTGCGCTCTGTTGGAGCATTTCCCTTTTGAACTTCCGCGCCGCACGTATCGATCGATTTTGTCGTGTGCGCTTTGGACGATCCGGTTGCGCCGCCGCACCCGTCACGCCCGGTCCGTCCGCCCAGAAGGATGACAACATCGCCCGGATCGGATGTCTTGCGGATCACCGCGCGTCTCGGAGCCGCCCCCATCACAGCGCCGATCTCCATCCGCTTTGCCACATAGTTGGGGTGATAGATTTCTTTGACATATCCCGTTGCAAGGCCGACCTGGTTGCCGTAGGAGCTGTATCCAGCGGCGGCCGTGCGCACGATTTTCTTCTGCGGCAGTTTCCCCTGAAGCGTCTCTTCAAGCGGCCGGGTCGGGTCCGCAGCGCCTGTGATGCGCATTGCCTGGTACACGTATGTACGGCCCGACAGCGGGTCGCGGATTGCCCCGCCAAGGCATGTGGCAGCGCCTCCGAACGGCTCAATCTCCGTCGGATGGTTGTGCGTCTCATTTTTAAAGTTGACAAGCCATTCCTCCACCTTCCCGTCGATCTCAACCGGGACAACGATGGAGCAGGCATTGATCTCCTCGGATTCTTCCTGATCCTGCAGTTTTCCTTCCTGTTTCAGCTTGCGCATGGCCATCAGCGCCACATCCATCAGACAGACAAACTTATCTTTACGGCCCTCAAATATCTGTCTGTGTGTCTCGGCGTAGTGCTGATATGACCGCTCGATGGGCGCGCGGTAGTAGCCGTCCTCAAACGATATGTTTTTCAATTCCGTCAAAAAGGTTGTATGGCGGCAGTGGTCCGACCAGTAGGTGTCCAGCACCCGGATCTCTGTCACCGTCGGGTCCCGATGCTCCTCTTCTCTGAAATAGTTCTGAATGTGGAGAAAATCCTGAAACGTCATGGCAAGATTTAACGAGCGATACAGCTCGTTCAGCTCCTCCGGCGGCATCGCGATCAGCCCGGAAAAGACCGACACATCGGCCGGATCCTGGAACTCTACAATCAACGTCTCGGGAATGTCGCTTGCGGCTTCCCGAGAATCGACCGGGTTGATGCAGTGCTGCTTCACCCTGGCGATCTCTTCCTCTGTCAATGCTCCGGACAGCACATAGGTCACGGCAGAGCGGATGACTGGCTCTTCGTCTTCTTTTAAAAGCTTTACGCACTGTTCTGCGGAGTCCGCCCTCTGGTCAAACTGGCCGGGGAGAAATTCGACCGAAAATACCGTGTCCTCTTCTCCGCGTGGGAAATCCATCTCATACAAAAGATCGACCGGCGGCTCGGAGAAAATGGTTCCCTTTGATTTTTCATACGTTTCCTCCGACAGATTCTCAATGTCATATCGAATCAGTACCCGCACGTTCGTGACGTTCTTCAAATTCAAGTAACTGCTGAGTTCTTCCTGGAGCTCCTTCGCCTTCACGGCAAACGGGAGCTTCTTTTCTACATAGACTCTTCTGACGCTCATTGTTCTCCTCGTTTCTGCATCTGACTGCGTTTTTCGGATTTGTAATAAAAGCAACTGCATTTATTGTACTATTGTTTCTTCGTTGTTGCAAGCAGATTTTGGCTCACCATGTATCCTCTTGTGTGTTTTCCTCCGAAACCATCTCGTCGTCCAGGTAAAATTCTTCCTCCTGTTCCTCCGCGACGTTGGCGGACGCGGCAGACAGCGCCATCTTCATCAGCTCCCGGATCTGATCTTCCTCCATGCGCATCTTCCTGGCAATTTCCGCCACCGTCGCCTCCCTCTCGTATTCTTCCGCCAGCCTTGTGGACACTTCGTTCATCACGTTGATCATCGCCGCTACGTTTTCCCCTGTCTGTGCATACCCTTCTTCGTCCTCCAGCGCGCTCTGAATGGCGGTTCGGACACACGCCTTTGCCTGCTGCAGAAAATCTCCTTCCCGGTATTGTTCCACGGCCAGGGCAAGCGCAAGGTTTCCCTCCGCCACGAGGTCCTCCATCTTTACGCCTTTTCCCGCATACTCCTGTGCGATGGCCACAACCCACTCCAGGTTTCCTTCCACAAGTCTTTTTTTGGCCTGCGCATCCCCCTTCGCCAGCCGTTGCACAAGCGCTTCCCGCTCCTGCGCAGAGCACGGCACAATTTTTCTGAGTTCTTCCTGATACATCCGATAATATATGGTCTCTTCCACTGCTCTCCCTCTTTTCCTTTCCCTTCCCGCCCTGACGGCACATGGCTTGTCCCGGCATCCGGCGGCCGACTGGAATCTATGCTCCGTATTCTTCTTCCCGCTGCGGACTGTTCCCGTCCAGAAACAGTTCAAACAGATCGTAATAACAATCCGCAAATATACTACCTTTTCGCCATACAAATGTCAAGTCATGCGTGATCTGAAAATCTTCCAGCTCCACCTTTCGCAGCAGTCCGCTCTCCAGTTCTCTCCGCACCGCGGCCTCATACAAAAATGCAATGCCGCATCCGTCCATCACAAGCTCTTTGATGGTGTGAATCGAGCTGACCTCCGACACATGGGAAAATTCTTCGATCCTCATGTTTCGGCTCTCCAGAAACTGCTCCAGAATTTCTCTTGTCGCCGCTTTCGGATTTTGGACAATGAGGCGTTCCTCCAAAAGATCTTCAAACCGGTGTACTTCTTTGGCAAACGGATCTTGTGCCGCGCAGACGCAAATATAGTTTCCTCTGAAATAGACGAGAGAATCGTAGGCAACTCTGCGAAACGATCCCTCAACGAGGGCAAACTGCAGCTTTCCCGTGTTCAATTGTTCCAAAAGTGTCTCCGTGTTGTCGACCGTCATCTGAATGTCAGCGGACGGATTGCGCTTTAAAAATTCCGAGATATATTTTGTCATAAGAAAAGCGCCGGCGGTGTGCGTCGCCCCAAAGACAAGTTTCTTTCTCTTTCCAGCCCCCGACAATTCCTGGCGAAACAGCATGTCGTCGTTCTTTTGCTCCATCGCAAACTGCCGAAGCATCTGTCCCTCCCGGGTCAGAATCATTCGCTTTCCCTTAAACTCAAACAGACGAACCTGATAGGCCTCTTCCAGAAAATGAATGTGCTGAGAGACTGCCGGCTGTGTAATGTTCAGCTCATGTGCAGCTTTCGTGTAATTCATATTCCGACAAACGGCCAAAAACGTATCCATGCGATAGTCCAACATCACCCTTCTCCACACTTTCTCTTCCTATTCGAGCCAGTCCGCATCGCCTTTTGCCGTTTTGGACCATCCCTATGGCAATTATAACATATTTTTATCAAATGATAAATATTTTTAATTTCATTTTATGGTATTTTTATGTTATAGTGAAGATATCATGTGGAGCAGTTTTCTTTCGCCCCTTGTTTGGTCTGTATACAGGCGCTGATCCGTGAGTCAGATACCGGGTGTCTGATTCGCATGTCCCCCGCATCTTTTCATCTGCCTGTATCTTCAAGACATCGGACGAACGCGAACGCTGTTTCTTCTTCGGGGAAGATTCCTTTCCCGTCTCGATTGTAAAAAGACAGCATTTTTATGCTGTCTTTTTACAATGAATCAAAAATTTTCTCCGGCTTTTGTCTTTTCTTCTCCCGGCGCGTTTTCTAAATGTGCATCCGCTTGATAATCCGAAACACAGCGGTATTTTCCATCACAAGGGGATTGTGATGGGCAAAGAAGATGACGCCGTCCGTAGGAGACAGAATCTGATAATTGACGGTCCCCTCCAGCGGATCTACGATCTCCGCCAGCTCCTGTCCAAACGTCACCTCATCCCCCGGGTTGACGAGCCGCCGGAAAATACCTCCGGCACACGATTTTACGGTTCTTAGCTCCTCATCGCTGAGCACACTGGAAATGTATCCGCTGTGTCCATTGTAGTGAATGACACCCATGCGGCTTAAAAAGCGAAGAATTGCTGAGACGGCCAGATGCGCGCTTGAGGCATCAATCCGGTCGGTTTCATTCGTATACAGGGAGAAGGCGTTGGTGTTCCAGATCTGCCAATTGTAATTCAAAAGCGTCGTGTCAAACGGCCTCGGCTTCCTCAGCAGCACATACGGAAGGCCAAACATGCAGGCCAGGCTCGTGTTGTGATATCCGGTCTCCATCATGCGGATGTGGGGGACAAAATCTCCCGGCATATAAAAGCTTGCGCACTGCACGCCATACTGGTATTCTTTGACCGCCTCAAACACGCCGGCCGCAATCCGCTGCGTCGTCTCGCCGAGCGCATATCCCGGAAACATCCGGTTGATGTCCGTGTTGTCGTTTGGCCAGAACCGTCTTCCGATGTTCATCGAGTAGTGGTTGACCGATGGGATGACCATAATCTCCTTGTTGTACAGAATCGCTCCTTTCGCCTCGAGGTTTTTGAGCGTATCCACAAGAAGCGCACAAATATAAAGCTGCTGCACTTCATTTCCGCGAATGGCCCCCACGATACAGGCGGTCTTCTCTCCCTGGCCAAAGCGGTATCCGTAAATCTGCATATCCTCCCGGTACACCGATTTCAATGAGAACAATTCCTGCTTAATCATCGACTGTCACACCTCCAAGTATTCTGGCAATCAGCGATCCCACCGTCACGATCGGATGCTCCCGGAGCGTAAACAGCATTCCGTCACACGGCGCGCTCACGCGGATGAGAATCTCTCCGTTTAACGGGTCGAGAATGTCTCCGATGTGCTCCCCCTTGCGGATATGTTTCCAGTGCTGCACGCAGGGGACAAAGATGCCGGATGCCTCCGCATTGATAAAATTCACCTGACCGTCTGTCGATACGATCGGCTCCTTCACCTTGGGGCGGTCGCCCTCCCAGATTCCAAGATCAATCATCAGGTTGAAAATTCCATCGGTCAGCTGCTTTCCATATGCCTGTGTAATTCGAAGCCCGACACCCATCTCGACAACGAGCGTCGGCACATTTCTCACATTCAGACTGTGGGCCAGCGTCGCCTCCAGCACAGTGGCCGCCGAGTGAACCCATATGTAGTCTACATTCAGCTGTTTTGCCATGGGGAGAAGTCTGGCCGCCGTCTGCTCGCTGACGCGCACCTGGGGAATCTCCCGCAAAAACACATTGCTCGCGTGAATGTCAATGCAGCAATCCGCGCCGATGATGTCCTGAATCGTCTGGTATGCGGCGTATTCACACATATGCCCCTCTTCACTTCCCGGAAAGATGCGGTTTAAGTCCAGGTCAAACATCGGCACACCGCGCGTAATGCTGTCGATTCCCAGCGGATTGATTGCCGGATAGATGTCTACAATGCCTTTGAGCCGTTCCCGCTGCTGCTGGATGCGCCTCTGCACTTCAAAACAGACATACTGCCCCTCCAGTTCATCCCCGTGTATTCCCGTCACGATACAAATTCTTTTTTCCTGCCCCGTCAGGACATCCGGCTGAAGGCGGTTCTTTTTGATCTCCATCCGCTCATCCACCGGAAGTTCTACGGATACTACTGTTTTTATCATCCCATTGCCCACCTTTTTCTTTGAATCTTTGTTTTCTCTCACCACTCACTGCAGTCCTCCACAACGACGCGGACCGACTGCTCCTGCTGAAAATTGCCGTAAAAAATCCCGCGCACAACTGCGCAGTCTGCGTAATCTCTCCCGTGACAAAGCTTAATCAAGTGATCGTCCGCCATCTTGCTGTGGGTCGGGTCCAGACCGATCCAGCAGCTTCCGTCGTAGATTTCCGTCCATCCGTGCGTGAGACCTTCCCCGTGAATCATTCCCGCCGCGTATCGGGCGGGAATGCCGTCCAGCCGACAAAGGGCAATCAGCAAATGGGCGTAATCCTGGCACACCCCCTGCCGGAGAGCAAAAGCTCCTGCTGCGGTCGTCGATACGTCCGTGATGCCAGGCGTGTAGGACATGACATCCCCAATCGCCTCCATGAGCGCACACGCCCGGGAAAGAGGATCCCCCGTCTTGGGGCGCACGCTGCGGTAAAACGACTCCAGCGCCGGGTCAACCCTCGTATACTCAGACGGATAGCGAAAGATCGGATGAAGCGCTTCCGGCTGCCGGTTCGCCGTATGCACAAAGGCAATGCCCTCCACCGCAAAAGAAAACGTCCGGTGCGGCGCATTGCAGCGGCCGATGCAAGTCCGGTTTCCAAAGCAGTCCCGGTTGATCTGATAATATTCCGCGGGGTCCAGCTTTAACTCATAGGAACAGATTTTCTGAATCGAATCGTCTGCAGGAATGCATCGGAGGGTGAAGCAGTGTCGTGTGACTTCCCCTCCGAAAACAAGGTTTGTTTTGTACGTAAAATGTAGTTTTCTCAAAATACTCCCCTACAGCACATTCTCCAACAGCTCCAGGGCAACATACCGGTTGTCCTTCCAGTTGTCCTTCTCCCTCAGAATGATCTCCCCGATCCGCTCCAGCGCCGGCTCATCGTACGGCAGCTGAACTTTTGTGATGCGGTTGCGCAGTTTCATAAACTCTTTTTCAATCCATCGAAAGTCCATGTCAAGGCGGATGTACAGATCCAGCCGCTCGGTGTACCTTCCGGTCTTCATAATGTTGCGGCATTCCTCATCTTCCACGCAGTCGTCCACGCTGCCCCAGAAAGCATATAAATTGTCAATCACTTCCTGCAAGTCCAACAGCGGATGCTGGTGTCTGGAAGAGCCGCAGCGCTTCATCGTGTCAAGCGCCATCTGAACGTAGGAGAGAGAGGTGCTGCTCAGCTCATCCCGAAGCGCAACTCCGTTGTTGAATGCCCGCTCCAGATTGCTGTAAATCGAGTTTGTGTCCCCCTCATCAAACAGATACTTCCAGTTAAACACTTCCTTCGATCCATACACATCCGGAATCCCAAGCTGCCAGCAAAACTCCCGATATGCCTGCGGATCGGAATCGATCATCGTATCGTAATACTCAAAAAATACCGACAAAGTTGTAAATACCCGTTCCGTATAGCGCCCAAGCCAATACAAACGATCTGATTTTTCTAACGAGATAATACCCATGTGTCTTTAAATCCTCCTCCCTGCGATGAATTGACAACAAAAGAATCCGCCTGTCTGGAAAACCGGGTCAATCCGCTGGCCCATACTTTTGTCTCTTTCCCGCTCAATACAAATGCCCTCAAATCCGCCTTCCTCGGAACTTCTGTGCTGCCCTCCACGATGTTCAGATCGATGAAATCGATGACTTCCTGGGCAATAAAGCGCCTCGGCTGCCCTTTGATCTCATCGGCAAGCTGTCTTTGCTCTTCTGCGCTGAGACGGTTTCCAAATACGACGCCGTATCCGCCCGCCTCTGACACATCCTTCACAACCAGTTTCTCCAGGTTGCGCAAAATATACTCCCGGTCTTCCTCATAAAACGCCAGATACGTCGGCGCATTTTTGAGAATCGGCTCTTCCCCAAGATAATAGGAAATCATTTTGGGGACAAAGTAGTAGATTCCCTTGTCGTCTGCCACCCCGTTTCCGGGTGCATTCACAAGCGCCACGTTTCCTGCCCGGTATACGTCCATCAGATGGGGTACCCCGATTAAGGACTCCGGCAGGAACGTCATCGGGTCTATGTACTCATCGGATACCCGGCGGTACAGCGTTCCGACTTTCTGGCGTTCTCCCGTATAATTGCTGTAGTACAGTTTGTTGTTCTCCACAAACAGATCCTGCGGGAAGGCGAGAACGGCTTTTGCGCGCTCCGCCAAATACGAATGCTCAAAAAATGCTGCATTGTAGCGCCCCGGCGTCATAATGACATTGATGCCCCCTGTGTTCACATTGTTCATCACATCTTGCAGCATCTTCGCATAATTGCGGTTGTCCACCACATGATACTTGGCAAACGTTCTCGGGCTGACGCGGCGCGTCAGCTCCCGGGCAATCATCGGGTAGGAAGCGCCCGATGGAATCCGGAGGTTGTCCTCCAGAACATACCATGTCCCGTTTTTGGCCTGCACAAGGTCAATGCCGGAAATGTGGCTATAGCAGTTGCCGGGCGGTGTAATTCCCTCGCACTGGGGAAGATACCCTTTGGAGGAAAATACAAAATCCTCCGGAACGACGCCGTCCGCAATGATCTGTTTCCCGTGATAAATGTCATAGAGAAACCGGTTGAGCGCATCCACGCGCTGAATCAGCCCCTTCTCCAGACGCTCAAACTCCTGTCTGGAAAGAATGCGCGGAATCGCATCAAAGGGAAAAATCTGTTCCTGAAACTGACCATTCTTATAAATCCCAAACTTGACGCCGTAACGCGCCATCAATTTGTTGACCTGGTCCCCATTTTCTATTAGTTCAAACATACCAATCTCCATTCCGGAGCGTCAGCGGCGGGTCTTTCTTCCGCCATCTTCCTCCATTTCTTTTTTTTCCGGCTCGAGAGAAACTGCGTCTCCGATCCGGCTGCGATCCCTCCGACATTGATCGGATCCGATACTCTGCGATACGCGGTCGTATCACACGAAAAAGGCGCAATACGTTTGTCTCGTATGGCGCCTTTACCAGTCTTGTGCGATATATGTTTGTCTCTAGATTCCAGCTCCCGCACATGGATGCGGGACTTTCGCCATACTTTTGATTCTTCCGTCGTATGATCTGCTGATAAAATACATTTTACCGATTTTGTGTGGATTTGTCAAGACTGACCGGAAATATTTTTGACAGATTGGCCCCGGGCGCGGCTGGTTACGGGCGATTGATGTCTAGGCCGGCCCAAAATTGCCCGACTTCCCGGAAGATGGTTTCTTTTGTGACGGGACAGTACTGTTTCCACTCCCTTGGAAACAGCTGCATATATTCCGGCTGCAAAAAACGATCGTCCAAAAGCGCGATCACCCCCACGTCCTCTGGCGTGCGAATGAGCCGTCCCGCCGCCTGAAGGACTTTGTTGATGCCGGGATAGAGATAGGAAAATTCGTATCCTTTTTTGCATTCCGCGTCAAAATGTTCCTGCAAAATTTTTCTCTCCGTACATACAAGCGGAATTCCTGTCCCCACGACAAACACCCCAATCAGCCGCTCATTTTTCAGGTCAACGCCCTCCGAGAAGCTTCCGCCCATCACGCAGCAGCCGACAAGGCTCTCTTCTTCCGTTCCGCCCAACTTCCGTTTCAGAAAACAGCCGAGAAATTGTTCCCGCCCTTCTTCCGACATTTTGCTCTCCTGAAGCAAAATCCGCCCCGCAAATCCTTCTTCCCGCATCGCCCTTGCCACTTCTTCCAGAAACCGATACGACGGAAAAAAAACCATGTAATTTCCGCTCTTTGCCCGGACAGCGCGGACAATGGTTGCGGCGATTTTTCGGTACATCTGCTCTCCCCGCCTTGTATATCGGCTTGTCGTGTCGCGGCTGATGCAGAGAATGCGGTTTGTCTCCGGAAACGGGGAGTCCACATAGACTGCGTAATCTTCCTCTGTCCCGCCGAGCAGTTTTCTGTAGTAGGGCATCGGCAGAAATGTCGCGGAGAAAAAGACGGCCGCGCGCCCTCTGCTCCTATATTTCTGCACATTTCTGGAGGGATCTACACAAAAAAGGCGCACCATAAATCGTTCGTCCTCCAGGATTTCACTGTATGCTTTGTAGCAGTCGTCCATGCCGTCCCACACCGTCACAAAGTCCCGGATCTGGAAGAAAAATTCCGTCGCCTGCTCCGGAAGCTCCGCCTGCGGGTTTCGCTCCCAAAAGTCCTGGATTGCCGCATAAACCCGGTTTGCCGTGTCCGCCAGTTCTTCCAGCCCCTCTCCGTCCGGATAGACGACATACCCCTCACAGCGGCGCTTCAAAGACAGCATACAGCGGTTCAGGCGGTTGATCCATTTTTTTATCGTCCTATCGTTCCACGCAATCTTTGCCGCCTGCAAGACGTCTTCTTTTACAAGAACCGCACTGTACATCTCTCTGGCGCGCTCCACAAGGTTGTGCGCCTCATCGACAAGAAACAGATACTCCCCGGCGCTCCCCTCCAGAAAATAGCGCTGCAGACATACATTGGGGTCAAATACGTAATTGTAGTCGCAGATCACCGCGTCGCTCCAGTTTGTCAGATCGAGACAATACTCAAACGGGCAGACCTGGTATTCGTCGGCATACGCCAAAATCCGCTCCCGGCTCCCCTCGCTTTCACCCGTGAGGAACGCATAGACCGCGCGGTTGACCCGGTCAAAATGCCCTTTCGCCCTCGGACAGGCAAACGGGTTGCATGACATCTTCTCCAGTACACACCACTTTTCTTTCGCGGTGATGGAGACCGAGGAGAAAAACAAACCGTTTCGGCGCATCAGCGCGATGCTCTCCTCCGCCGCAATGCGGGCTGTCGTCTTCGCCGTGAGGTAGAAAATCTTCTCTCCCATCCCCATTCCCATCGCCTTGACGGCGGGAAACATCACCGACAGCGTTTTTCCAATCCCTGTTGGCGCCTGGAGGAAAAGACTCCTCTTGTGCCGGATCGTCTGGTACACACACGCCGCCAGTTTTTTCTGCCCGGGGCGATAGGGGAACGGAAACTGCAGGTTGCGGATGGATGCATCCCGCTTCCTGCTGTGATAAACGGTATAGACGGCCCATTTTGTATATTCCCGCAAAAGATCGTCCATCTCCCGGCGCAATTGTTCCCCGGCAAAAAAGCGGCGAAAACGGCGGATTTCTTCCTGCTCCAGATTGCAATACGTTATCTGGACCCATGCCCCCGCAGCGCTCTTTTTCCGGCAGTACAAATCCGCATAGCAAAGCGCCTGCGCCAGGTGAACGGCAAGCGGCTCGCTGATCTGATGAACCGGGCGTGACACCCCTTTGATCTCATCGATGAGGGGACAATCGCGCATTTCCTCCCGCTGCGAACAAAAAAGCGGCCCGCTCTGCGGCTCGCCTGCCGAGAGAAGACGCCAATGCGACTGCACCTGGCTATGCAGCTCCATCGGGCCATACTCCGGGGTATAATAATAGACTTCCTCCTCCGAAAGGCTGCACTGTGCGGCGGAATCTGCAATTCCGTCCGCCCGCCCCTCCAGCATCAGCACAATTCCCGTCCCGGGCGCCTTTTCGTTCTCAGCGGAGAATTCAGCGGAAAATTCTGCGGAATTCTCCGCTAAATACACATCCAGCGAATACACACCGCTGAGTGGGACTTCGGCTACATACGCCCTCCCCATGCTTTTTTGAATTTTTCGGTGAATGCGGCTTCCCTCCTGCATGGCGTCTTTTTCTTTCGCGCGTCGGCGGTTGTCAATGTCTCCGCTTCTTCGCAAGAATTCGACAAGACGGCGGACGGAAAGCCGAATGACCGTCTGTTCCTCCACTCTGTCAGACACGGTACGCCTCCAATACATCCGCAATGCGCCGGCAGGCATACCCGTCCCCGTAGGGGTTTGCGGCGCGGCTCATGCGCTCATATGTCTTCTTGTCTTCCAAGAGCGCTCTGCACGCCTCATAAATCCGCTCGTTGGATGTCCCGACAAGCCTTAACGTTCCCGCCGCAATTCCCTCCGGCCGCTCGGTCGTATCGCGCATGACAAGCACCGGCTTTCCAAGAGACGGCGCCTCCTCCTGGATGCCGCCGCTGTCTGTGAGAACGAGATAGCTTCTCGACAGGAAGTTGTGAAAGTCAATGACATCCAGCGGTTCAATCAGATGAATCCGCTCATTTCCCTGCAAAATCTCGTCTGCAATTTTCCGCACCGCCGGGTTGAGATGAACCGGGTAGATGACTTTGACGTCGGAGACGTCCTGCACGATCCGGCGAATGGCACAAAACATTTGCCGCATCGGTTCCCCTAGATTTTCCCTTCTATGCGCCGTCACCAAAATCAGGCGGGATCCCTTTGCCCATGTCAGCTCCTCATGCGCATATTGTCTGCGCACCGTCGTTCTCAGCGCGTCAATCGCCGTGTTCCCCGTCACAAAGACGCGCGCGGCGGGCTTTCCCTCCCGCAGAAGCTGCTCTCTTGCCCGCTCAGTCGGCGCAAAATGCAGGGAAGCCAGAATGCCGATTGCCTGCCGGTTGAACTCCTCCGGGTAGGGGGACTGCAGATTGTAAGTGCGAAGCCCCGCCTCCACATGGCCAACCGGGATCTGTCTGTAGAAACAGGCGAGTGCTGTGGCGAATGCCGTTGTGGTATCTCCATGGACGAGCACAAGATCGGGATTCACCGTCTCAAGCACCTCCCTCATGCGCTCCAAAATCCGCGCGGTCACATCAAAAAGTGTCTGTCCGCTCTGCATAATGGCCAGATCATAGTCCGGCTGCACATGAAATGCGCGCAGAACCGAGTCGAGCATCTGCCGGTGCTGCCCGCTGACGCACACAATCGTCTCCATCCCTTTTCTGTTTTTCAGCTCCAGCACGAGCGGACACATTTTCACCGCTTCCGGCCTCGTCCCGAATACGACCATCACTTTTTTCATTTTCTACCATTCCTTTCACCGCACTCCGGCCCAAAAGACAGGACACGCTGCGGCATTTCGTCATTTTTTCTTCCGGGAAAGGAGAATCCCGTTTCCCTGCCTGATTGCTGCGGCGAGCAGCTTCCGGTTGATTCCCACGGAAAATACACACACGGCCAAAAGCGTCACGACATTCCAGACAAGCTGATTTCTGTAGTACGATACAAGCGTTATGCCGCCCATCAGGAAAATTCCGGCCCAGGCGCCTCGGTTTACGCTGAGGCGGATGTATTTGCGCACATCAAAAAAGCGGTACAGCGCCATGCTTGCGTACGCCACCGCCGAGGAAATGGAGGCGGCGTAAAGCCCTATGCTGCGGATCAGCAAAAGATGAACCGCTATGTTGATCGCCGCCGCAAAAAAAGACGTCTTTGCCACTTCCTTTGTCGCCTTGTAGGCAGTATAGACCGCGCTGAAAAGGCCAATTAACGAGTAGAACAAGGATGCGATCAAGTAAATTGGAATCTGCGCATAGGCTTCCTCAAACCGCGCATTGACCAGAAGCGGAAAGACAAAGGGCATTGCCGCAAGAATGCCAAGAATGACCGCGCCGAGAAAGCAAAAGGCCGTATCTATGATCTCTGAAAAATACGCGTCCCGATCCGCGTCGTCTTTTGAAAGCGCAGCCGACTCCATCCACGTCATATTAAAAATCGAGTAAAAAGAGGAGTAGACCGAAGAGAACTTCGTGGACACCGCCAAAATTCCATTGGCGGAATCTCCAAATACGACATGGACGATATTTTTGTCCGCCGCCCCCAAAACCCACCAGGACAGCGCATTGGGTACGAGCGGAAGGCTGTACTCCAGCATTTCCCTCCATTTTCTCCAGCGAAAAAGGGAGAGATGGATGCGCCGGTACAGACGCTTTTTCCCGAACACATACGCTCCGCACAGCACATTTCCGAGAAAATAGGAGAGAAACAGCCCCCTTGCCCCCATGCGAAACAGGACAATCAAAACGACATTTGCCGCCACAGTCGTCACCGCCGACAAAAAGCTTCCGACGGCATACGTTCCCGAATCGCCAAGACCTCTTGCCAGCTGCAGCATGATGCCAGAGAAAATTGCGGCAATTGTGTTGGTCAAAAGAAATATCCGGTACGCTTCCGGAAGGAGAAACCGCACTGCCGCATAGACAAGGCTGACCATGCCGCATTGCCCTGCCACGAACAGAACCGCCGTAGAGATCAGCACGTCGCTTTCGTGTTCCTTCCCTCTCTCGTCAATCAGCGCCCGGAATACCGCCTGCTCGATCTGCCAGAACAAAACGGGCAGCAGCAGGGAAATGTATGTCCCATAGACGTCGTAGACGCCGTACTCCTGTGTTGTCAAAATCGATGTATAGAGCGGGAGCAGCAGAAAACTGACAAACTGCGTACACAGTTTCCCGAAGCTGATCACCGCTGTATTTTTAATCAATTCCTTTTCTCTGCTCATCCTGGCTCCTCCCGACAAGACATTCCGGATCGATTTCCCGCAAAACGGCGTTTTTTAACAGCGCTGCCGTCTCCTCCTGCTGCCGCAAAAGGAGCGAAACCGGACTTTTCTCTTCTTCTGCCTGCGCCAGGCGGCGCAGCACCTCCCCGGGGGGCGTCCCGATTGTCACACACCGCTCCTCACATCCAATTTTGCGGTGATAATAAAGCAGTTTTTCATCCCACAAAACCGCGACCCCCGGGATGCCGAGAGACCCCGCAATAATATGGCTGTGAAGGCGAAATGAGAGAATGCTTTTGAAGCCGGAAATCACCTGCACAAGCTCCTTCGGACTTTGAGGGCAGATGACAGAACGGACGGGCGCGTCTTTCGCAGCTGCAATCTGTTCCAGAATCTGTTCGCCAAACTGCGCGTCATCGGGGTCTCCGTTGCAGAAAAGCTGCCAGCGTATTTTTCTTGCTTCCATTTCCCGGATGAGCCGAATCCAAAACTTCTGGACTCTGCGCGGATTGAGATTTGCCGCAAACATCACGCCAAGTCCAACGACATCCTCCTCTTTCCTGGAAACCCCATACTGCTGCGCCGCCCGCAGCGCGGCATCGTATGTGGAATACACCTTCTTCCTGCCCTTCGTGTACCATTTCTCAATGGTTTCCCGGTCATCCCGCGTGGAAATCAGGCGCACACAGGAGCTGCACAGCGCTTTCTCCATCTTTTTTCTCAGCTTCGGGCTGTCCGCAGGTCCTGTCCCGCATCCCAAAAACAGCACTGGTATCTGCTTCTTCTGGAAATTCTCCACGAAGCGGCACACATACGGGGAAAGCCAGTCCATAAACAGCTGTCCCCCGGCAAAGACCGCCAGATCATACGGCGTTTCACATACCGCATCGATGTAGGGGAACTTCCGGGATGCAGCCCCGTATTTTACGCGATACGCAAAATCCCAGGGGGTCAGTCTTGTGATCCATTTGTATTTTTTGTCATCGATCCAGATTTGCCTCTGCTCGCTCCGGGTCCTTTTCTTGCGGGGCGCAAACTCCTGCCGCCCGCACAGATCCAGAAGCGAAATCTCTGCTTCCGGAAACTGTTTTTGAAGAAGCCCCGCCACACAGTCACAGATGACTGCGTCTCCCAGATTGGAGGCATAATATACGCCAAGCACCAAAATATTCATTTGCGGTCACGCTCCACCTGTCGAATGATTTTTTCCATCGTCGCGGCGTTGTCCGCAGCCTCGAAAAACTCGTGTGCCCGCCGCTCATACTGTTCATACGATGCCTCGATCTTCTGAAGTCCCTCCACAATCTCACGGCTCTCCCGGAAGTCGACGCAGACTCCTGCGCCGCTTGCCCCAATGGAGTACTCGAGCCCCGGAATGCAGTTTCCAAGAACCGGAATTCCAAATCCGGTATACTCATATATTTTGTTCGGCGCACAGAACATGTTGTTGAGGCTGCTCTCGTCGTAGTATGCGATCCCGATGTGCGCATAACTTGTGACAAACAGATGATACGGCGCCGTCACTTCCCCGAGATATATTGTGTCCGGATAGATCCCTAGCAAATCCGGCAGGCAGTTTTGCGTATCTCTCCCCATCAGGACAAACACATACGGTTTGTTCCAGCTTGAGAGCGCGCGGGCAAACGGCCGCAGATCGCGATCCTTTGAAAAAACGCCCTGGTAGCAGATGATTCGCTTTCCGCGCAAAAGTTTGGCGAACTCCGGCCAGTAGCGGTCCAACTCCTCCATACAGCGGGTTCTCGGATGGTCATACGGCTTGTTGGGCAAAACCCATGGAATCCGCTCCAGATGGTACCATTTTTTCATAATGGCTGCCCTGCCCCTCTCGCAGGCAGTCACCGCATCCGCCGTTCTCAGCGCAGCCCCAAGAGTCGGGCGAATGATTTTGTCCATCTGCATGTTGGTCGTATCGTGCAGCTCTAAAATAGAAAGCACACGCGGCATTTCCGGAAAAACTCCCGTCAGACAGAGCGCCGTCTCCGCCGTCGCCGTCCACAAGAGAGCCTCCTCCCGTTCGTCTCGCATCGCCTTCCTGCAGCCGGAGCGAAACGACGCCCGCAGCGCAATCCCCCGAACTCCTTTGACAGGGATTTTTCGCCGGGGTATTTCCTGCATCTTTGCGCCCTCTCCGAGAAGAAGCGCACGCACTTCCTCTCGGCATCCGCCATACAGCACCTGCACATCCAGCCCCATCCGGATAAGCATCCGAATCTGGGAAATACAGGGCGGAAAATTTTCCAGATCCTCATAAATCGCATAGTAGACTCGTCTTATTTTCATTTTAACCTCTTCTTCGCATCCAATTGTCTTATCCGACTCCAATGCGCTCCCATTTCAGCACCGGTCTCTCCCCCTGCGGCGCGGCAAACATCATTTGAAAAGCCGCAAGCAAAAACGGGTAACAGACCATCGCGCATGTGTAGGTATAGAACATATTCCAGCAGGCGTTCAAAAGCCAGACGCCAACAACAATTGCGCGCAGGAAAACCGGAATCGTCCGGGGCAGCATCTGCCCAAAGAGCGCGCGCATGACGGCAACGTAGATGGCAAGTCCAACCGCTCCATAGATGAGCAAAATTTGAAGGAAATCGTTGTGCATCCATGTGTAGACCCCCATCGACTCATAAAAAACTTCATAGGGGAGATTATATCCTCCCCCTAGCAGCTTTCCGGGAAGATTCATCTCCTCATATTCATCCCATCCCGCATTCCAAAAAGCTGTGCGGCTGTTGGAGAGGGCGCCGAGGAATCCATACAATTCGTAGTTATCCGTCTTCTCCCCATTTTCATAGATTGCAGACTCCCACTTATCCTTCATCACGGAAACGCCCATCAAAAGAACCAGTCCGGCCAGAAGCGGTACAACCGTCCAGTAGAATATTTTTTTATCTCTCCAAAGCGCATACCAGAGAAGGAGCACGACAAGCATCCCAATCCCGAGATACGTTCTGCTCCCCGAAAGATAAAGGCAGGCGACCGGCACAATGCTTCCGATCGCGTACCGTTTTTTTCTCTCCCGCACAAACATTCCAAAACAGAGGACCAGCACAAAAAAGGCCGAGGAGGCAAAGCGGGCCGCCTGTCCGGTAAACGAGACAAAATAGTACTCTGTCCCCCAGATATTCTGATAGGAAGAGGGGAAAAACAGGGAAACTCCAACGATCAGAGCCCATACCGCAAGGACGGCCTGAATGTATCCCCGATCCTTCGTCCAGCAGGCAAACAGCCCCTCCCGGTTTCCGACAACATACCCGAAAAACAGAAGGAAGAACAGGAAATAAAAGCGCTCATTTCCATTGTGAAGCGGCGTCTTCGTCTGAACGAACGCAGCGATCTGCAAAAAGACCGCAGCTCCATATACAATCCACTCCCATTTTCCTTTCCTGCTCTTTGCGATCTGATACAGCAGCAGCAAAAAGGAAATCCCAAAAATTCCCTTGTTCAAAATGGAAAACCGGGAAGGCAAAAGCGTTCCAATCGGAAACAGCAGCATTGCCCGGTACATCCACTGTTCTATTTTCTCTCCCATCCGTATTCTCATCCAGCCGTACTCCATTTTCATCTCCTCTTCCCCAATGAATCAACTGAATCCATTGGATCCAATGAATCCAGTTGATCCGTTGGATTTTATTTGATCCATTGGATCCCTTCTTTTTTGCCCTTCGCCTCGCGAATGCTCTGCACAAAATCATATCCGTCCACGACTTTTTTCGTCACAACTCTTCCCGTGTAAGACAAAAGGGCGAACACACGAATTCTTCGGGACGCATTCCTGTCCCAAAAGACGCCTTTTCGGTTCTTTCTGACATAGCTCCAGATTTCTCTTTGCAGCTTTCTCTGCCGGGGATGTGCCTGGCGCATATATTCCATAGAGCGGACAAGATAGAGCGTTCGAATGGCCGGATCGTATTCCGGCCCCAGCGCCGATGCGATTTGCGCAATCGCCTCATACCCGACCAGATGCTTCCTCTCCAATGTGCCGTGGACAATGCTTCCCGGGCGGACGAAATAGCAGTACGTGACGGCATCCGAGGATGCGACAAAACGCGCTTTCTCAAACAGGCGCCATGTCGTAAACAAGTCTTCATACAGATATCCCTCCGGATAGCAAATCCCCGAAAACAGCTCCCTGCGGTACAGCTTCCCCCACGGAGAATGATTCAGATGGGTGGAATACAGAAGCGATCGCATCGCCTCCGCGCTGTCTTCCACCCGCAGTTTTGCCTTAGACTGCTGCGATTGCTCCAGCGAGTACCTCGGATCGGAGGAGATCCGAAACGCGCTCGAACAGATGTCGATTCTCGTCTCTTTTGCCATCTGATACAAATGCTGTACATGGTTCGGGTAAATCCAATCGTCACTGTCCACAAACAGCACAAACTCCCCGGATGCTGCGCGCACCCCTGTATTTCTGGCAGCGGCAGGTCCTTTGTTTGGCTGATGAATGATCCGGATGCGGGCATCGCGCTGTGAAAGCCGATCCAACATCGCTTTGCTTCCGTCCACGGACCCATCGTCCACTGCAATCATCTCCAGGTTGTGATATGTCTGACGGCAAATGCTGTCTAAGCACCGGGAAATATATTGCTGGGCATTGTAGACCGGAATGATAACACTGATTAACGGTTCTGTTCCTTCCACGGCTCCTCCTGACTGTTCTTTTGTGTCTTATCTGAGATCAAAATACCTTTTGATCTCAACAGCATATGATGTATTTTTAATTTTTTCCATGATAACACAATCTATATAGAAAAAGCAAGTATCCATTTGACAAAAAGGAGGATTATGATAGAATGGGGATATAAGGAGTCCGAATTTTATGAAAATACTTTTGGTGAACAAATTTCATTATATCAAAGGCGGATCAGAACGATATTATTTTGGTCTCGCAAAGCTGCTGCAGTCCCACGGACATGAAGTCATTTTTTTTGCGATGGAGGATGAGAAAAACATTCCTTGTAAACAGGCGTCCGATTTTGTCCGCAACATCGACTACAACGCGCAGCATTCCCTTCCGGAAATGATAACTCTTGGCATTCGGGTGATCTATTCCCGGGAAGCAAAGGAGAAAATAAACAGGTTGATTGCCCGAGAACGCCCGGATCTTGTACACATCAACCTTTTTCAGAGTCAGCTGACCGGCTCCATTATAGACGCCGCCAAGCAGTTTTCGCTTCCCATCGTCTATACGGTTCACGACTTGAAATGCGTGTGCCCCAATTATACGATGCTGGAACACGGACACCCATGCGAGAAGTGTCTCCACGGCAACTTTCTCTGGTGCATCCGGAACAATTGTATGAAAGATTCCCGCGCAAAGAGCACGCTCGCCGCCCTCGAGTCGGCGTTTTATCGCTGGCGCCGGTTCTATGAAAAGATCGACTTGTTCCTCACGCCTTCCCTCTTTTTCAAAAACAAACTGGAAGAGGCAAAGATCACCCGCTCTCCCATTCTCCATATGGCAAACTTCCTGCCAGACTCCATTCCCTGCGAGAGCGACGGAACGTTTAAGCCATATTTTCTCTATTTTGGGCGCCTCAGCGCCGAAAAAGGGCTGCTGTTTTTGATCGACTGTTATGCCATGGAACCGCGTTCCATGCCCCTCTACATCGTCGGAACCGGACCGCTCAAGCAAAGGCTCCAGGAGCAAATCCGAAAAAAAGGGCTGGAATCGCAAGTCATTCTTCTCGGATTCCGGGAAGGGAAGGATCTGTACTCCCTCGTCCGGCACGCCAAGTGCGTCATTCTCCCGTCCCAGTGGTATGAAAACGGCCCCTATTCCGTGATGGAGGCGATGGCGTTTGGAAGGCCGGTCATTGTGAGCCGTATGGGAGGACTCCCGGAAATCGTCGTTCCCGGGGAAACCGGATTCGTGTACGAAGCGGACAATCCACAACAGCTGATCCACGATATGCGCGTCATAGAAGCGATGGATACGGATTGCTTTGCAAACATGAGCCATCGAATTGTCGAAACTGCAAAGCAGCGTTTTTCGGGGGAAGCCTATCTTTCCCGGCTGCTCACACTCTATGAGTCGCTCCTCTCCTCCTCCAAAGGCAAACCGGCGGTCGGATCTGTGCAGGCAGATAAGAAAATCGAAAAAAACGAAAAAATGAAAAAAAGTGAAAAAATGAATGCATTTTCTTGTTGACAAGCCTGAACTCTTGTGGTAAGATGATGAGGTCGAACAGAAAGAGGCATAGTTCAATGGTAGAGCTGCGGTCTCCAAAACCGTCGATACGGGTTCGAATCCTGTTGCCTCTGCTCTCCTTTTGAGAAGGCATCTGTGTGCCCCCTGTCAGATTTTACGATTGTCTGACAGGGGGTATTTTTTTGTCTCTCAAAGTATTGCCTTATCCGTCCCGGCATGATATCATATGGTTATCGAATTGCGCATGTGCCCCTGCGCGGAGCACGTTTGCAATCCATTTTATCTGGAGTCAGATATTCGTTTGGCTCCGATCCCATCCAAATTCATCATCAAAGGAGGTTGTTATGAAAGGTTATGCGATGCTGAAAATCGGCGAGTCCGGATGGATCGAGAAAGACCGTCCACAGTGCGGTCCAATGGATGCCATCTGTAAGCCACTGGCTGTTGCCATCTGTACATCTGACGTTCACACGCTCTGGGAGGGCGCAATCGGGGAGCGTCACAATATGATTCTCGGACATGAATGCTGTGCCGAAGTTGTGGAAGTTGGCTCTATGGTGAAAGATTTCAAACCGGGAGACCGTGTCCTCGTACCGGCAATTACACCGGACTGGAACTCTCTTGAGGCGCAGGCTGGATACTCCATGCATTCCGGCGGAATGCTGGCAGGCTGGAAGTTCTCGAACTTTAAAGACGGTGTGTTCTCCGAATTCTTCCACGTAAACGACGCAGACGGCAATCTGGCGCTGCTTCCGTCCAACATTTCCCCGGAAGATGCCTGTATGCTTTCTGATATGGTTCCGACCGGATTCCACGGAGTAGAGCTGGCAGACGTGCAGTTCGGAGATACCGTTCTCGTCATCGGAATCGGCCCGGTTGGTCTGATGTCTGTTGCCGGAGCCAATATGCGCGGCGCTGCCCGCATTCTCGCAGTCGGAACGAGAAAGCCCTGCGTAGAAGCTGCAAAGGGATACGGCGCTGTTGATTTTATCAGCTACAAAAAAGGCTCCATCGAAGATCAGGTTCTGGAGCTTACCGGCGGCAAAGGCGTAGACAAAGTCATCGTTGCCGGAGGCGGATGTGAAACTTTCGAATCCGCAATCAAATGCCTGAAACCCGGCGGAAAGATTGGAAATGTCAACTATCTGGGAAGCGGAACTTATGTAAACATCCCGAGAGTGGAATGGGGCGTTGGCATGGGTCACAAGCAGATCAACGGCGGTTTGATGCCGGGCGGACGTCTTCGCATGGAGAAGCTTGGCGCACTCGTCGCTGCCGGAAAACTGGACGTGCATCCACTTGTCTCCCATGTGTTTGACGGATGGGAGCACTTAGAGGAGGCACTCTTCCTGATGCGTGACAAGCCTGCCGATCTGATCAAACCTGTTGTGAGAATCGAAAACTGAGCCGGATAACACACGCTCTTTGTGACGCTGCGTTATAGAGAACGCTCCACACGGGTTTTCGATCTGTCAGAAAGGTGCTTTTCTCATGAAGGTATTGATTGTCTCAGGGCTTTTGGGCGCAGGAAAGACGACATTCATCCAGACGATGGCGCAAAAAAGCGGTCAGGATTTTGTCGTGATGGAAAATGAATATGGGGAGGCTGGGATCGACTCTGCTCGTTTGGGCCAGGACAAAAACCTCAATGTCTGGGAGATGACGGAGGGCTGTGTCTGCTGTACGATGAAAGCGGATTTCGCCTCCTCTATTCTAACCATTGCCAACACACTGGATCCGGAATATCTGATTGTGGAGCCGACCGGCGTTGGATTTCTCTCCAACATCATTCAAAACATCCGTCAGATTTCCTATGAGCGGATCACGCTGCTTGCACCGGTTACCATCCTGGACGCAGACAGTTTCGATCTGTCCCGGGCCGTATACAAGGACATTTTGCGCGACCAGCTCCAGTTTGCCGGAACCATCGTCATTTCCAAGCGTCACCCTGCTTCTTCCGGGGAAGAGGCAGAACTCATAAACGACATCCGCCGCATCGCTCCCAATGCCGTCATCCAATATGACCATTATTCGCATCAGCCTCTCTCCTGGTGGAACGCGCTCCTCCGCAAAGGATTGGGTGGAAGTCCGCTCCCGTCCTCCGCTTTGGAAGAGCCCGACTGGGAGACGCTCAGCCTGCGGGATCTCTTCCTCCCGAGCCCCAATCACCTCATTTTCTTTCTGGAGGATCTGATTCGGGGCGCGTATGGCTGCATCCTGCGGGCAAAGGGAACCATACAGGCGGGGGATTTTCTGTACCGTTTTGATGTCGTCAACAATCGCTACGCCATCTGCGGCTGTGAGCCGGAAGAGGCCTCTATGGCAACATTTATCGGCATCCAGCTCAGGAGGAACCCGCTTCGAAAAGCGCTCCTCTCCCGCCTCTACCGGATGCCCAAAATCCGCATGATCCGCTAAGAGCGCTCTTTTCTCCGGTCTATTCCGGGGTAAGGCTGGGATTTCTCAAGCAAAATGTCGTATCCTGCAAGAAAAACTTGTCCCTTCTTTCAAACAAGACTTGACATTTCCGGATCTGCGGATACAATAAAGGGAGAACGAAATGCAATGAACAGGACAACACTTTTTTGCAAACCATTCTCAGAGAACTGCCGTTGGGTGCGAGACAGCGTATGGCGAAAAAAGCGATCCCCTGCAAGCAGTCCGCGTGAACACTGTGCTGTGTCTGCCCCATTGGCGTTTCGCCAAAGGGCAAAGGGACACTCCCCAAACCCTATTGTGCGGGGCGCAGGTAAGGCAGAATGCGGGACAGCCAGTAAGGCGGGCCGGATTCCCACCGTTATCCGGGAACGCATTCTTTTCTCTCATATGGCGGCTGCCCCGACTGCGGACTGCCCGGACCAGACCGGAAGAAACGGAAAAGACTTCCCCTACCCGGCATGAGACGGATTTGTTGTCTGGCGCATGCGATTCTGGAAAAAGTGATGCGAATAAGAGACCGGTTGGAACACAGCGACCGGTACGTGAAGTGGTACCGCGGAGCATTTTCACTCCGTCTTCATTTGGCACAGCCAAAAGAAGGCGGAGTTTTTTTTGACCCACCGCCGTGATCGTTCAGTGCATTTCGTTCGTTTCATTCCAAACCAAAGGAGAGAATTACAATGAACACACTTTTGATTGTCCTGATTGCAGCGGTCTGTCTTCTCGCAGGATATGTTTTTTATGGACGCTGGCTTGCAAAGAAGTGGGGAATTGATCCGAATGCCAAAACCCCTGCCTGCACAAAGGAGGACGGACAGGATTATGTCCCGACCGACGGCTGGGTTGTTTTTGCACATCAGTTTTCCTCCATCGCCGGAGCCGGCCCTGTGACCGGAGCCATTCAGGCAGCCGCCTTTGGATGGCTCCCGGTACTGCTCTGGATCCTTCTCGGAGGAATTTTCTTTGGCGCAGTCACAGATTTTGGCGCACTCTATGCCAGTGTAAAGAATGAGGGAAAGTCGATCGGACTTCTCATTGAAAAGTACATCGGAAAGGCCGGGCGCCGCCTCTTTCTGATTTTCTGCTGGCTCTTTACCTTAATCGTCATTGCCGCCTTTGCGGATATGGTAGCAGGTACGTTCCAGGCCTATGAGGTCGTTGACGGCGCCTCTGTCCTGTCCTCCTCCGCCAGAGTCAACGGCGCCGCCGGATCCATCTCCATCTTTTTCATTGCCTTTGCAATGATTTTTGGACTGCTCCAGAAAAAACTGCATCTGAGCGGAAGCAGAGAAGTAATTGCAGCCCTTGTATGCACCATCGCCTCTCTGGCGCTCGGTATGCTTCTTCCGATTACAGGGGACAAAAACATGTGGGCTTATGTCACCTTCCTGTACATATTCTTCGCCTCTGTCCTCCCGATGTGGCTTTTGAAACAGCCGCGTGACTTTATGACAACGTTTATGTTTGCCGGAATGATTCTCGGTGCGGTCGTTGGAATCGTCGTTGCGCATCCTCCGATAAATCTGCCTGTCTATACGGGCTTCCACAATGATTCTCTCGGAAATCTGTTCCCGATCCTTTTTGTGACGGTTGCCTGCGGAGCAGTTTCCGGATTCCACAGTCTGGTCTCCTCCGGTACGTCGTCCAAAACGATCGCCAACGAAAAAGACATGACGAAAGTCGGCTACGGCGCCATGGTACTGGAAAGCCTTCTCGCAGTTTTGGCGCTCTGTGTCGCAGGCGCTGCCGCAGCGGCAGACGGAACCGCTGCATCGGGCACACCGTTTCAGATCTTCTCCCGTGGTGTTGCCGGTCTTTTGGAACTGTTTGGCGTTCCGGTTTATGTCGCTTCCTGTTTTATGACAATGTGCGTATCTGCGCTGGCCTTGACAAGTCTTGACGCCGTCGCAAGAATCGGCCGTATGTCCTTCCAGGAGCTGTTCCGCACCGAAGATATGGAACACGCCAGCGGATGGAGAAAATTCCTCTGCAGCAAATATGTCTCCACTGTCATCACACTGATTTTCGGCTATATCCTGACACAGGTTGGGTACTCCAATATCTGGCCGCTGTTTGGAAGCGCCAATCAGCTGCTGAGTGCTCTCGTTCTCATCACCCTCTGCGTCTTTTTAAAGGTGACCGGACGGGAAAACCGGACACTCTTCCCGCCTCTGATCATCATGCTCTGCGTGACCTTTACCGCCCTTGTGCAGCGCTCCATCGCTCTTGTCCGCGCATTCCAGGCCGGAAGTGCCCTCTTTATGATCGAGGGACTGCAGCTGATCGTAGCCATCCTGCTCATTCTTCTGGGCGTCACCATCGTTTTCACCTCCGGAAAAGAACTGTTCCGGAAGTCCAAATAATGGATTGCTGATTTTCATTCAATCGGGTAGGGAAGGAAAACTTCCCTATCCGATCGATCTTTTTCCTCGCACATCGCCAAAATGCCGGAGAGCAGGTAGGAGCACAAAAATGCACAAAGCCCTTCCCCGAATACAATAGCAGGAACGAAAATACGAACGATCACGACTGCCAACAGGAAATGAATCGCAGCCATCAGCACCGTGCAGAGCAAAAACCGCATTCCAATTGTAAATAACGGTCATTGAGAGCATTCTGCACGGAAAAATAGAGCCTTCTTGCCGCTCAATAAGAGCCACTGTGCCGGATAAGAGAGCCGCCTCTT
>CASGAH010000003.1 GCA_949299375.1 uncultured Eubacteriales bacterium
GGTAATGGTCTCAAACTCCATAAACTGGCCATATTCGTTCTTTTCCGCTTTCCGGCAAATCAGCTCATTCTCCGTGCGGATTCCATACTCTCCCTCCAGATAAATCCCCGGTTCATCTGTTGTCACCATTCCTTCTTCCATAATCGCCGCATCCATGCGCTCCGGTACACCTCTCCACCGAAATCCGTTCGGCGGTTCATGAATGCTGAGCAGATATCCGACGCCATGCCCTGTGCCGCAGCGGTAGTCCAGTCCCAGATCCCAGATCGGTCCCCGGCACAAAACATCCAGATGGTAGCCGCAGCATCCATACAGAAATTTTGCGCTGGCAAGATTTAAATTGGCGACAAGAACTGCCGTGAAATGGCGCTTCTGCTCAGCTGTCAGCGGGCCAAGGGCGATCGTTCTTGTGATGTCAGTCGAACCCTCCATATAATGTCCGCCGGAGTCGACGAGAAGAAACCCTTTTTTCTGAAGCAGCGCGTCGCTTTCCGGAGTCGCACTGTAGTGCATCATGGCGGCGTGTTCTTCGTAGGCGCAGATCGTGTCAAAGCTGATGTCAATGGCGCCCTGCTCTCTTCTCAGCTCCTCCAGACGCTTGGAAGCGCTGATCTCTGTGATCGGAATCGTTCCAATTCCGTTCTTGAGCCAATACAAAAATTTGGTGAACGCAGCGCCATCCTTTTGGTGCGCCTTTATGATATTGTCCAGCTCAACCGGATTTTTGACTGCCTTCATGCGAACGGTTGGATTCGGCGAGGAGAGGATGTCGCAGCCCTGCGGCAGACTCTTTCCAAGGAGACTGTTCACCTTCTTTGGATCCATCAAAATCCGTCCCGCCGGGAGAGCGGCGACATAATCGTAAATATCTTCATACGGCTGAATGGTGACATTGTTTTTTCTCAGATTGTCCTGAATATTTTCAGACAGCACCCCATCCTGCACGAAAAAGCAGCACCGATCCATTGTCAGAACGACAAAGGAAATGACGACCGGGAAATGAGGCGCGTCATCGCCCCGGATGTTCAGCAGCCAGCACACATCGTCCAGCGTCGTGAGGATGTGGACGTCTGCCCCTGCTTTCTCCATTTCACGCTGCACCCGGGCAATCTTGTCCGCTGCGCTGCATCCGCTGTAGGATTCGTCCAAAAGAAAGGCCGGCTTGCGGCTCATTTCGGGGCGGTCGATCCAGATCCGGTCCACAAGGTCTTCCTGATAGGAGATTCGTCCGGATTTTCCCTGAATGTCTGCTTCCAGCTGCCCGTAAAGATCCATATTTACGGTGCGTCCGTCAAATCCAAGACAGCCGCCCTGCGGAATGCGGTCCCGAATAAATTCCCGTACGGTCGGAACGCCTTCCTCCCCCATACGATACAATGTCACACCGCTTCCCTCCAGCTGATGTTCCGCCTGAATGAAATAGCGGCCGTCGGTCCACAGACCGGCCTCATCCATTGTAATAACTGCTGTCCCCGCCGAACCGGTAAATCCGGTCATATAGCGTCTTGCCCAAAAATGGGGACCCGGATATTCCGACTCGTGGGGGTCTGCCGTCGGAATCAAATATACATCGATGCCCTTTTCCTGCATAATCTGGCGCAATGCGCTCAGACGAGATGGAATCATACTGTTTTCCTCACTTTCTGCTGAAATTCAAATGCGCTCCTCTTCCTGTGCACATTTTTTGAGATACGCCTGATCCTGTGCCATTTTTATTTCATATCCCATTCCGGACGGTTCATAAAAACGGCACGTCTCCATGCCGGACGGCAAATATTGCTGTCTGACATAGTGGTTGGGATAGTCATGGGCGTAGCGGTATCCGACACCCCGCCCCAGCTCTTTTGCGCCGGGATAGTGCGCATCCATAAGGTGGGGCGGAACCGGAAGCGTCCGGTGCGTTCTGACATATTCCATCGCGCGGTCCACCGCCGCACAGGCAGCATTGCTCTTTGGCGCGCAGGCGACATAAATGGCGGCCTGCGACAGGACGATGCGGGCCTCCGGCATTCCGAGGCGCTCCACGGCCTGAGCCGCAGACACCGCCACCGTCAACGCCTGCGGATCCGCGTTTCCAACATCCTCTGCCGCACAGATCATAATCCGTCTGGCAATAAACGCCACATCCTCACCCGCATAGAGCATTCTCGCCAGATAGTAGACTGCGGCATCCGGATCGGATCCCCGCATACTCTTGATAAATGCGCTGATCGTGTCGTAGTGATTGTCGCCGCTTTTGTCATAACCGATCGCACGTTTCTGAATACACTCCTGGGCGACTTCCAGCGTGATGCAGATCGTTCCCGCTTCGTTCCTCGGCGTCGTCAAAACTGCAAGTTCCACGGCATTCAACGCATTTCTGGCGTCCCCGTTGGCGGCATCGCTCAAGAAATCGAGCGCCTCGGGGGAAAGAACCGCGTCATAGCTTCCCATTCCTTTGACCGGGTCGGTGACAGCCCGTAGAAGAAGGGTGCGAATGTCTTCCTTTTCCAGCGCCTTCAGCTCAAACAAGAGTGATCGTGAGAGCAGCGCGCTGTTTACCTCAAAGTACGGGTTTTCTGTCGTCGCGCCGATGAGTGTCACCGTTCCATCCTCCACAAACGGAAGAAGATAGTCCTGCTGGCCTTTGTGGAAGCGGTGAATCTCATCGATGAACAGAATGGTTCGCTTTCCGAACATTCCCTGATTGTTTTTTGCCTGTTCTACAACCGCCTCCATCTCCTTTTTTCCGGAGGAAGTTGCATTGATCTGGACAAACTCTGCCTTTGTCGTGTGCGCAATGACCTGCGCGAGCGTTGTCTTTCCGGTTCCGGGAGGACCATATAAAATCAGAGAACTGAGCTGATCTGCCTGGATGGCTCTCCAGAGCAATTTATCTTTTCCAAGAATATGCCTTTGCCCCACAATTTCCTCCAGTGTCTCCGGACGAAGACGGGAGGCAAGAGGGGATTCTGTTTTTTTTTGCTCTTCCCTCATATACTCAAATAAATCCATTGTGATTCCTCCGAATTGATCCATATACCGTCTATCTCTCATTGAAACAGGGTGAACCGACGTAGATTATAGCACAATGCCGCCATTTTCACAACTACATTCTCGGATTTCCCGTTTTAAAATGGCAGAATTCCATCGATCCCGTGCCCCTCCTTCCCGCTGGACTTCCAGGCGCACATGGCCCCGCAGCGTCTTTCCCGTATCGCTTATTCTGTGTCCAGTTCCTGTAATCTCTTTCCAAATGCCTGGATGGCAGAGGCCGCATTGCGGACAACCATTGCGCCTCCGTCCGGTCCGTCTGTGCTGGCCTTGTCAGACCAGATGCAAAACATCGATCCGACCGGCTTTGGCCCTTTTCCTCCCGGGAAAACCGTGTCGTCAAATTCGGATGCTTTCTGGGGCGTACACTGAACTCCTCCCAATACCCAGTAGTAATCCCCGTGCGTATTGATCAGGTCATGTCCCTGGTCGGCAATCAGCTGTGCCTTCGCCAGATGATATCCCCACCATCCGGAAGACCAGTAGCAGACCTGGATGGCCTTGTGGATGGAAACTGTCGTGTCGTCCCTGTAGTAGATTCCGTCGTTGAACGCCCACGGAGTCATGCCGTACCGCAGGACAATCTCTGCCGCCGCATTCAGGTAATCTACAAACTTGTGGTACCCGCCTTTGCGGTACAGCCCCTCGAATCCCATATTCGGAAGATCGTTGGCAAACTCATCCGCACCGATGTTGAAGTATTTTGCGCCCCGGGATGCAAAATAGGCTGCGTAGTGTGTCACGATTCCGAGCGCAAAGTCCACTGCCTCTTCGTTTTCAAGGTCAATGGAGCTTCTGGAACCCTCATAGCGAAACTGCGGGAACTGCTGCAAAATCGTCCCCATATGCCCCGGTGTGTCCATGCAGGGAACAATTTCGATCTGGCGTTCCCGCGCATAGGCGATGATCTCATCCATCTCCGCCTGCAAAAGATACTTTCCGCTGCCGTCCGGATTGGAATCGCCATGTCCATACCCGTCCCCGAGTGCCGGTGTCAAATCATACTTCTTTCCGGCGGGCGTGGTGATCGCACAGTCATCCAGCGCAAAGCGAAATCCCTGGTTGTCCGAGAAGTACAGCTCCATCTTGTTGTATCCGGAATCACATGCCAGATCCAGGATGGCTTTTATCTTCTCCGGGCTGAAATACTTTCGTCCCGCATCCAAATGGATGATCCTGCTGTAACAAGTCCCCTGTTTTGTTTCTTTCATTCCCCTGTCGCCGCCCAAAATACGGGCAGATCCAGACTCCATCTGCCGGACGGCTTCTCCTTTTTTATTTTCGAAACGCTGTTTGAATCTTTCGTATTTCCTCGAAAGAAGCGTTATTCTCGCTTTTCCGAAACGGCGTTCGACGCCTGTCCTGTCTGTGGGGCCGGCTGTCTGGCCGCCCGCGTCTTAGCCCCCTGTCCCTTTTTCGGGGCATTCTGTCCGGATGTTTCCGCTGCCCGCCGTTTTTGTTCCCTTCGCTCCATATCTTCCCGCAAAAGCCGATAAAGCGCTGCGGTAATCGGAACACCGATCAGCATTCCGACAATTCCCATCAAACTTCCGCCGACCGTAATTGCAGTCAGCACCCACAGACCCGGCAGCCCAATGGATGTCCCGACGACCTTCGGATAAATCAGATTGCCTTCCAGCTGCTGAAGGACGGCAATAAATATGAGAAACAAAAGTGCTTTCATAGGAGATACGGTGAGCATCATGACAGCACCTACCCCCGCGCCGATGTAGGCCCCCGCAATCGGAATCAGAGCCGTGAAGCTGACCAGAGCGCCAATCATCACCGCATACGGGAAGCGAAACAGAAACATTCCCAGCGCGCAAAGTGTCCCCAAAATCACAGCCTCAATGCACTGCCCGACAATATAGCGATGAAAGGAATCGTCGAGGACATGGCAGACATATTCGATGCCCTGCCGCCAGGACGGGCGCAGATAATTTCGCATCAGGCGGTCGCACTGTCCCTTTAATTTGTCTTTCCCGAGAAGCAGATACACCGAGAAAATGATGCTGATCAGCGTCGTGACAAAGACAGAAAATACCGACGTCACAACCGTTGTCACTGCACCGGCCATGCCGCTGATTCCAGATGAGAGAAACTGAATAATCTGGGAGAGGCTTTCCTTCCAGTTGATCGAGTTCAGTTCCGCAATGATATTTTCCGGAATGAGCTCGGCAAGCGCTGCATTGGCTACAAAACCGTCCACGAGCCGATCTATTGCATCCGGCACCTCCGAGACGAGAAGCCGCACGCAGGAGGCAAGCTCAGGGACAACCAGATTGATCACAAGCGCGGCGATGGAAATCAGCGTGAGAATTGCCGCCAGCATACAGACCAACCTCCGGCTCTTGCTCCAGATGGCGCTCGAACGGTTCGGAAAATAGTGTCTCTCATAGAAACTCATCAAAATATTGATCAGATATGCAATGACGCAGCCGACAAAAAGCGGCGTCGCCGCACTCAAAAGTGTCAGCAGAAAGCGGACCGCACCGCTCCAGTATTCCACGCAGAGGAAGAGCACAAAGACACTCACAACTGCCCGAAAGCACGTTTTCCATTCCAATTTCATACAAGAATCCCTTTCGTTCCTTATCCATTGATGTTAGCAGCCATACGCAGCATACACGTATTTTTGACCTCAGATCTTTCTCGCAATGCAAAACAGCGCAAATCCGCCGCTGCTTGCTGTTTTCGGATCCCAAAATCATGCATAACCTTTTCACTTTGCTATTATTATATAAAAGAATATAAAATTTGTAAATATCATTTTTCTCTAAATTCAGAAAGAAAGCACCCTGTTTCGGCTTCTCAGTTTAGGATCAGTTCGTCTACCGTGACAAATTCGTATCCCTTTTGATGCAGGCAGTCGATGATGGTAAGCGCCGCCTCCACGCTCGAGGAGAAAATATCGTGGAGCAGGATGATGTCCCCGTCTTCGACCTGCGCAAGCACGCGCTGCACCACCTCGGATGGATTGCTGCTTTTCCAGTCTAACGAGTCAACACTCCAGTACACCGGTATCATCGTTTCCGGACATTCGCAGCGGCGGTCCCATTCCCCAAAAGGAGGCCGCAAAAATTCCGGCTTGTGTCCGGTGATCTCATAAATTTGCTCGTTCGTCTGGCGCACCTCAAGACACGCCGTTTCCAGAGACAGCTGATTCAGCTGCACGTGATGGTAGGAGTGGTTCCCGATCAGATGCCCCTCCTCATACATCCGCTTTAACAGTTCCTCATTTCCCGCAATGTTTTGCCCGACGACAAAAAAGCTTGCCTTCACCCCCCGGCTCTTTAATCCGTCCAGCAAAAAGGACGTATACTGTGCGCTCGGTCCGTCGTCAAATGTTATGGCAACCCGTTTGTTGTCCGCATATGCGTCTGCCGGTGTCCCCGGACCCCGAAAATAGGACATCCACGACGGCATTTTGCTTTGATAAAACAGACCGGAGCCGGCGACAACAAAGACAAGAAACACAATTCCCAGTTTTCGTCTCATCGATCCCTGCCTCTTTCCTCTGTTCTTCCTCTCAGTATATGCGCCGCTTCCTTTTTTAGAATCAAACAAGAAAGAGCCACTCCTTTTCAGGAATGGCTCCGCCCTCTCGCTGCATTTTGATATTCGATTTAGAATCCCGGAATGACGATCGGCTGCGTCTGCGCCTCGCTCTCCTCCTCGGCGCTCTCAACCAGGCTTCGGTCGCCGAGGGTGACGGTAATTTCAACATCTACAAATTGATTTCTCTCGATCCGCTTTACGTGGAGAACTACGGTGTCCCCTGCCTTGTAGTAGGAGAGCTCCTCCGTCAATTCGGTCATCGTCTTAATGTCCTTCTCTCCCACGCCAACGATGATGTCCTGAAGCTGCAGTCCGGATGCTTCTGCCGGAGATCCCTCCACGAGGGAGAAGACAACGGCTCCTTCCGGATATCCGCCTCTCACATAATCGCTTGGAACGGTCATAATGCTGACGCCCAGATATCCCCGCTCTTCCTCGCTGTACTGTGTCCGCGGAACGGTATTCATCAGCGCAGTGATAATTTCCTCAGCCTCACTGATCGGAATGGCAAATCCGATTCCCTCTACATCTTCGCTGACGGTTTTAGACTCATTGATTCCGATCAGTCTGCCATACAGATCAAAAAGGCCGCCGCCGCTGTTTCCCGGGTTGATTGCCGCATCAATCTGCATCAATGTTCTCGTATATCCGTCCGAAAACGTCACTTCCCGATTCAGCGCGCTGATGTATCCGACGGTCACAGACTGACCATATCCAAGTGCGTTTCCGATGGCGATGACGCCGTTGCCCATCTTTGCCTCTGTGGAGTCCCCGATGGCAGCGACCTTGATGGAGGACAGTGTCTCCTCTGACAAATCTGCGATTTTAACTGCGATGACAGCCAGGTCCGCCTCTGTGTCCACTCCTTTTACATACGCTTCTGCGGTAGTGTCCCCGTAGAATGTGACCGTAAGTCCTACCGAGTCTACTGTGTAGTAGTAGGATGTGGAAGAGTTCTCATCCACGACATGGGCATTTGTGACAATGAGAAGTTCCTCCTCGTCCTGTGCCACAATGACACCGGTTCCGCTGCTTGGTGCTTCCCCTGTCTGGAACCCATTGGAGTACTGGAGTGTGTTGACAATCGCAACGACGGACGGCATCACTTCCTCCACAACATCGGATACGTCAAGTACCGTCGTCGTGCTGACAATATCTGTCGTATCAATCTGGTCCGCCTTAGAGAGCGTATAGCGCTGCTCCTCGGATTCCTGCACCGCAGAATTCGATTCCTCCTCCAATGCGCCCTGCGAGGAAGGATTTTCGCCCTGACTTTCCTGCTGCACCATGCCGATGCTTTCCTCTTTGTCGGTCTCATTTGCGGGGTTCACAAATCGAGCGCCGACAAACGCGCCGATCAGTCCCACGATCAGAAAGATGCCTGCCATGGCAGCCGCAATTCCGGCGACGGCGCCTCTTTTTTTCTTTGGATCCTGCGGCGGAATCGGACCGGATCCGCCCGTTTCGTAAGGGTTGTTTTGCTGTCCATTGTTCTCATATCTGTTGTCTTCATATCTGCTGTAATTGTATTCCTCTGACATAACAATTGCCTCCTGAATGATTTATTCCAGATGAAACTGTCTTCTCATCTGTTGATGGATATAGCATAGCAGGAATTTGTGATGACTTTGTGACGTTCTCGTTAAAAAAAAAAGGATTTTTTCGTCCCTACAGCAAAGGGAGCTTTGCCGCATTCGGAAAAGCTCCCTCCAACCTCGGACTGTGCGATACGCCCAATCCAATTCTTTTTACTCAAGCCCGGAAATCTTCTTCACATATTCACTGATTTCCTTTAACATTTTGGACGGTTCATAGCCGTTGTCCCCATACAGGAACTGATGGAGCTGTCTTACGTTGTTCTCCACATTGATCGGAACAACCGGATACTCAATCGTAATGTCTCCTACCCAGTGGGCTCCGGATTTGTCAAAGGGATATCCGGTCTGATCGACAAGCGCAAATGATCTGGCGTTGATGATCATGTTCAGCAAATCTCCGTCGCTGATGCTGAGACGGACATTTTCTGTCACTTCCTGCATCATCGAGATGAGAAGCCCTACATTGCCCCGCTTGACTTCGTCCTGCGCTTTCTGAAGCAGCTGCGACATCACTTCTCTCTGGCGGGCGGTTCTCTGGTAGTCGGAGTCGGAGTGGCGCACCCGGCAGTAGGCGACCGCCTGAACGCCGTCCAGCGTATAGTGACCCGGAACCCAGATCTGATTGGAAGGAATGCCGGTCGATTCCACCGTCTCCGTGACAAGACTGTTGTAAAATCCCTTTGTGATAAACTCCTCTGTGATGTCCGCCTCAATGCCTCCCAGAAGGTTGATGCACTTTGCGACGGCAGCCCAGTTGACTACAACATAGTCGGTCAGATACAAGTCGAGATTCATATTCAGGGTGTTGATCGTGTCATAAACATCCCCGTAAAAGAGCGCACTGTTTGCTTTCTGGTATCCTCTTCCGTCTGCCATCTTCATATATGTGTCCCGGTATACCGACGCGAGTTTGATCTCATTTGTCTTCTTATTGATGCTGCAGACCATCATGACATCGCTTCGCACTTTCGATGTGAGACTTTCATTGTCTCTGGCATCGACGCCGACCAGAAGGATGTTCCAGTACTGATCCATCACATCGTTGTAATTAAAGACCGGACGGTTGCCCTGGTTTTGGTCATCGTCTTCTCCGTCGTCATCCGGGGAAACGGTTGCGTCGGCCTGCTGATCCGACTCTTCGGGGTCTTCCTGTACAACAAAGTCCGGGCGGTAGATCTTGTCCTGCTCCAGTGTTCCCTCCTGCTGCATCGCATTGATGGAAGAAATGACATAACAGCATCCCAGCAGCACGACGAGCAAAACCACTTCCGCTGCAATAATCAAAAGGTGACGGCGGCGGCTCTTTTTCTTCAAATATCTGGCATTTCTCTCTCTTTCTCTCAAAGAATCCATTTTTCCTCCTCTATCCTTCCTGTTTTTGGCGGACCTGTCCGGACATTCCATCAATACGCATTCTTGTTGATGAATCCCTTGAACAATGTCAGGAACAAAATCTTAATGTCAAATCCCACCGTCCAGTTTTCGATGTAGTACAAATCATATTCTATCCGCATCAGGATCGAAGTATCCCCCCGATATCCATTGACCTGCGCCCACCCGGTAATGCCCGGGCGAACCTGATGCTTTACCATATAGCGCGGAATCTCCTCCCGGAACTTCTCTACGAAGAAGGGGCGCTCCGGGCGCGGTCCCACAAGGCTCATATCCCCCTTCAAAACATTAAAAAACTGCGGAAGCTCATCGATGCTCGTGGCCCGGATGATCTTTCCGACTTTCGTCACCCTCGGATCCCCTTTCGTCGTCCACTTGCTGACTTCCTCAGACGGCTTCTGCACTTCCATCGAGCGGAACTTGTACATCATAAACGGCCGGTTGTGCAAGCCAACCCGCTCCTGCTTGTAGATGAGCGGACCCGGAGACGTTGCCTTAATGGCAATGGCGACAATCGCCATCACAGGGGAGAACAAAATAATGCACGCGATAGATCCCACAATGTCCATCGCCCTCTTAATCCAACGATTGAACAGGTCATTCAGCGGAACATAGCGGATATGAATCACAGGAAGCCCGAGAAGGTCTTCTGTGTACGGCTTTGTCGGAATGATGTAGTGGTAATCCGGAATAAATTTCGTGTGGACGCCATTTTTCTCACAGACGGCCACCAGACTTCCCAATTTGTCGAATTCTTTCAGATTCAGCGTGATAATGACTTCATCCAGACGGTTTAACTCCAGCAATTCCTCCAGATTGGCCAGCGTGCCGATCACAGAAACCCCGCGATAGGCATACCCCCACTCTCTGTTGTCATCCAGGATTCCGCGCAGCTGATACCCCCACTGCGGATTCTGAACAACCCGGTCAATGAGGCACTCTGCCGCCCGGCTGTATCCGACAATCAAAATATGTTTCTGGTTCAGACCGCTTCTGCGGAAGCGGTACAGTACAAAGCGAAGCGCCTGCCGCTCCGCAATGATCATCACCGTGTTGATGATGGTATAGTAGTAGAGCAAATATCGGGAAAAATGAGTTCTGTGATTAAAGTAAAGTACCGCGATAATGATAAAAACGCCAAGGATGTTGGCTTTTACAACATTGGCTGCCTCCAAACGTCTTCCCATAACCCGTTTGGGCGCATACAAATGAAAAATCCAGTTTAAAACAAGATAGAGCGGTACAATCAGGAAAAGCGCTTGAAAATATCTCTGCGGCGTATAGGGCTGTACGCTTCTCCCCATAATATAAAACTGAAGTACATACGCGGCGGAATAGGACAGCACAATGACGATGGCATCCAATCCCACATGGAAAATGTTCAGTACTCTCTGATTATTTTTGATCATGTTACACCTGTCCGCGGCCAGAATTCTCTGTTGTATTTGCCCTGCCGAAACGCGGCACGGACAACCGGCCTTTCTCACTCTTGCCCTTTATCATACATTATTTTTCCGGAAAGAGCAACCCCGAGAATATGAAATTTTGAATAAAAAAGCGTGGTTCACCCGGAGATTCTTTTTTGAATCTGTCTTTTTGCAAACTCCCAGACATAAACGGCCATATTACACCACAGTTCCAGTTCAATCTTCCAGTACAGACACCGTTTTTTCTTGTCATATGGAACTCTTCGACACTGTCTGCGGGTGGCAATCCCCTCTTTGATCCCCTCCACATACGCTTTTCCAAACCCGATCCGCTGAAAAAACAGCCATTTCACCCACATTCCGCCTGCCAGGGGAAGCGCGTTGAGCGCCAGCTGCCAGTTGGGCATATTTTTGTAGTTGAGGTAGATGTTGTTGCGCGAGGAAAGTTTTACTTTAAAGTCGTTGTATTTGGAACCGCTCGTCCCGCTTCCCACATGATACACGACTGCCTTCGGGCAGTACAAGTTTTCATATCCCGCAAGTCTTGCCCGATAGCCAATATCAATGTCCTCCAGGTAGGCAAAATGAAGTTCGTCGAACACGCCGATCTCCTCAAACACGCGCGTCCGATAGATGGCAGCGCCTGCGCAGGCGGAAAAAACCCGTCTGCAGCGGTTATAGGCCGAGACGGGAGCGCCGACGCCTCTCTGAAACGCCCAGCCTGCCGCGCAGTATAAGTCACCCGCATCGTCCATGCGGTCGTGGTCATGAAATTGAATCATCTTGCTGCTTACGGAAAACGCTTTCGGGCACTGTTCGATCGCATGCACAAGCGCCTGCACAAATCCCGGAGCGGCTTCTGTGTCATTGTTGAGCAAGAGAACGTAGGGCGTTTTTGCAGCTCGGATTCCGACATTGACGCCTCCGGCAAAGCCCAGATTTGTTTCCATCACCATCACATTGACTTGCGGGTAAAACGTTCTCAGCCATGCAACGCTGCCGTCCGTGGAGGCATTGTCAATGACCAGCACTTCAAAATCCCGGTACGTCTGTCTGGCAAGCGCCTCCAGGCACGGTCCCAGAAAGTGCTTTCCGTTGTAATTTGGAATGACAACTGTAACTTTCTTCATTCTTTTTTCCCTTCCCGGTTTAAATCCGATAGGCATCGCACACTTTGGCCGTCTCGCCTTCCAGATGGACGACCCCGGACTCCAGCCAGACAACACGATTGCACATTTCCCGAATCTGATCCATATTGTGCGATACAAACAGCACCGTAGTTCCTCCGCTCATCAGCTCCATCATGCGGGCACGGCTTTTCCGCTGGAAATTTTCATCTCCGACCGCCAGAATCTCATCCACAATCAAAATCTCCGGATTGACGACGGTAGCGATGGAGAAAGCCAGCCGCATCAGCATTCCGGAGGAATAATTCCGAATCGGCATTTCGATGAATTCTCCCAGCTCCGAGAAAGCCAATATCTCATCGTATTTTCCCATCAGAAACTCTTTGGAATATCCGAGGATCGCCCCGTTTAGAAAAATATTTTCCCGTCCGGTAAGGTCATAGTCGAATCCGGATCCGAGCTCCAGCATCGGCACAATGTTTCCTCCCCGCTTAACGGTTCCGCAGGTCGGCTTTAAAATCCCCGATATGATCTTTAAAATGGTGCTTTTTCCCGCGCCGTTGCGCCCGATGATTCCGACGACTTCTCCCCGGTGTACCTGAAAACTCACATCCTTCAAAGCCCAGAATTCATTGTATTTTAGCTTTCCCCGCAGCATCTGCGTTACCATCTCCTTGATGCTGCTGATGCGGTCATTGCTCATGCGAAACTGCATCCCTACGTGTTCCACCGAGATGATCACTTCTTGTTCCTGTTTGTTTTCCATAGTTCCTCCAACCTGTGATCGGCTCTTTCCTGCCGCTTAAATATACAGTACGAATTTATCCTGCGTTTTCCGGAAAACCGCGATTCCGGCAAGCATCGACACCGCCGCCCAGGCAAAACAGATTCCATACTCGCTCAGTGCCGGGGAGCATCCGTTGATGAGAATATCCCGGACAAAATTGACGTAGTGTGTCAGCGGGTTGATGTTTACGACGGCCAGCGCAATGTTCCCCAGACGGCTCCCGGTCTGCAGCATACTCACCGGATAAATGATCGGGGTTGCATACATCCACATCGTCGTGAGCACGCCCCACAAAAACTCGATGTCATGAAAAAACACCATCAGACTGGAGACAATAAAAGCGATTCCCATGATAAAAAACAAAAACATCACAAGTACAATCGGAAGAAGCAAAATCGACGGCTTCAGATACAGATTGTTGAACAAGCCATATACGACCGTCACGAGAATCAGCGGGACAAGCGAGAGAATGACATTCAGGCTGGCTGACATCACCTTTGTGATCGGATAAATGTATTTCGGCACATATACTTTCGTAATCAGCGTGGCATTCGAGGTGATGGCCCGCATGGCCTGTGTCGTACAGTCGTTAAACCCGTTGAACATCACGATACCGGCCAAAAGATAGATGGCATAATGCTTCATGTCCGATCCCCGAAAGAAAAAGTTGGCGAAGACAACATATTGCACGACCATCATCATCAGAGGGTTCAGAAAGCTCCAGAATACGCCGAGAATCGATCTCTTATACTTGACTTTGAAATCTCTGCTTACAAGCTGCTCAATCAAAAATTCGTATTTCGATGCCGTATGAATGAGCGAGAGTCCCCAGCAGGTCTTTCCCCGCTTTTCATAATGAACCAGTTTTGCCCCATAGCCGGCAATCACTCCCCCTACCGCCAAAAAAAGGACCGAGTAGATGGAAGCGATTCGGGATTGCCGGATCGCCTCCCAGGCAATGAGGGAAAAGATCGCGCCGTAAACGAGATATCCGGCACACACAGCCCACACAATTTTTTGCAGATTATATTTGTGTTTGTTCATGACACAAATTCCCCTTTTCATCAAATCATCAAATTTTCACTGCGCGGTTGCTCTTCCTCCCGCATTCGTTTCTCCCGGCGCCGCCTCAGCGGAACTGAAACGTATCTTTTAATCCAAGCCACTTCTTATCTTTCTCTGACAGGAGCGGCACCTGTCCCTCCTCCAGCGGCCATTCGATTCCAATCTCCGGGTCTGACCAGAGCATTCCCCCCTCATCTCCCGGGTGATAGAAGTCGGTGCATTTGTAGCAGAACTCTGCCACATCGGACAGCACGAGGAATCCGTGTGCAAATCCCTCCGGAATGTAGAACTGTTTTTTGTTCTCCTCGGTCAGCTCAACACCGTACCACTTTCCGTATGTCTTCGAGTCGGCGCGCAGGTCCACTGCAACATCAAACACCGCTCCCTTTACGACACGCACGAGCTTGCCCTGAGGAAACTGCTTCTGGAAATGAAGTCCCCGCAGCACGCCTTTGGAAGAGCAGGACTGGTTGTCCTGGACGAAAACCATGTCCAGTCCTTCCGCCTTGAAATCATTGTAGTTGTACGTCTCCATGAAATATCCTCTGGCATCCTGAAACACCGTAGGTTCGATGACACACAGCCCTTCAATCTCACATCTTGTCACTTTAATCTTTCCCATAATGAAACCTCCATTTGATTATATTCTTCTGCGTGACCCTAGATGGCTTCCCTGAAATGCCGGATGCCGCGGATCGCTCCGCAAGATGCATCCATATCATCCTCCGATCACACGTTTTGTTCTTGTATCTATTTTGCCTGCACAGACGCTTTGCTGCGGCCTGCTCTCAGGGGGTGTCCCTCCAATAATTTTGATTCATCGAACACATGCGTACCAGTCTCTTCGGCAGCATCCGGTAACGCTTTCCGAGAAGATATCCCGCATATTTGCAGGCACTGATATAGCCGAGTTCCCCAATCCGCCACCACTGTTTTTTCTCTGCCAGGATGGAGACCGTTTTCTTGACAAGCCGGATCCCCTCCTTTTCCGAGGGAACATCCGCGAATATGTGCGGATTGTCCGCCTGCGATACCGCAAGATCAAAGTTTCTTCGAAATTGCTGCAGCCCGCTGTAGTGGTGCGAGTGATACACCTGAACAGACGCCTCATAGCGGATCGTATAACCGGCCTTGATGATGGAGGCAGCAAAAATCATGTCCTCGTTGAAAATGGTTCTTGTCGGGAATCCTCCGAGTTTCCAGTAAATGTCCCGCCGGTACGCCGCACACACGTTGGAGCAGAAATAGGTCTTGATTCCGAGCCGTTTTAAATCGGCCATCGTCTGGCTGCGGCTCTCCTGCGGATAGTTAAACTGACGGGTGATCTGTTCCAGAACACTGTCCGTCGGACTTGCCAGCTGTCTGCCGTAGACCGCGGCAACCGATTTCTCCTGAAAGGCTTTCACAAAATTTTCAATCAGATATCGGTCTTTGGGAACGGCATCCTGTGTCAGAAAGACAACGAGATCGCTGTCCGACATCGTCACGCCCCGGTGCCGCGTTCCTCCGTGATCGAATTCCCGGGGCTCGATGTGCGTAAGAGACAGATTTGACGGCTGCAGGCCATCCGCCGGATAAAATTCCTTCCCGGTATTGATGACAATCAGGCGCTGAATCGGGTACGTCTGCTCCGCAAGTTTCGCCAAAAGCTGCTGATAACGATGTCCCGGCTTGTACGAAGGAATTATTACATCTACTGAATATTCTATCATTTCTCTTTGACCTGCTTTCTTCATTTGCTTAACTAAAAGCTAAGCTTACCATATCACTCCAAAAATGTAAAGGGAAAACATCGTCTTTTTTTCTGAAAAAAATGCAGATGTCTCAGATCGCACGCCGCCATCTCCTCTTCTCTCCTGTCGGCCATATCATGTACACGTACATCAAAAATGTCAGCGCAAACCAGAACCAGGTCGTCGGAATGCTGTACCAGGTCGAAAAGAAGGACAGAATCTGGTACATGGCGATCTGCGCATACAGGAGAAAACGGATCGGCGTCGTTCCGCTCTGCACAATCCGCGCAGCCGCAGCGCATCCGATTCCAAGCAGCGCGCCAAAGAGCGCAACCCCGGGTATGCCAAAATCGTAGTAGGCATCGTAAAGAATCGTCAGTGTGTTCAGCTGCGGGATGACAACATAAATCGGGTATGCCGTCAGATGCGGGAAAATGAATTTCAGTCCCGTCAGGGCAAACAGCGGAAACAGCATCCGCATTCCCATCGAATGCGCGAGAGACTGCTCTTGCATCGTCGCCACAAGACAATTGAAATTCTCAAAATTGTTTGCGATGTACATATAAAGATATTGAAAAAACATCGGGGTGTCCAGATTCTTCATATCAAAGACGCCGTTTAAATACCCCGGCTCGTAGTTTCTGCGGTACACCATAAAGACGAAGACGAGTACGCAGACGCCCCCGATCAGCGCAGCGGCACACAGCATTTTCTTCCAGTTGATTTTCGGCGCGTGGAGCAGGAAAATAATGACCGGAAGCATTATGGTGAGCGCAAACTGGAGTTTTGAGACGCACATGATCGCAATCGACAGCGCCGCCGCATTGAGGAGGACAAGCGTTTTCCACTGCCGCTCAAGTCCCTGCGGGCGTCTGAGAATGTAAATCAGCGTGAGCGGATGGACCATCATACAGCTAAACGTAAAGTAGTGGATTCCTGTTATGTGAAACGTATTGTAGGCATGTGTCTCCTTCGAAAAAATCGGGATGTATCCCATCAAAATCGCCTCCACAAGAAAGCACACCAGCGAGACAACGGCGATGATCCAGATGCAGCGATAGAGCCGGACATCCATCGTTTCGTCCTCCGCTTTGGGAAGGCTCCACGTTCTATGGCGATTTCCCTTCTTTGCGCGCATCCAGCGCAGGCTCCCCCCGTAGAACCAGACGAAACAAAGATAAAACAGTCCGAAGCTGAGCCACGTTTCCGTCTCCCAGTCCGTCTGCCAATTGCTCAGCTGAAACGCCGTCACACCGATCCCGCCGACCCAAAACAGCGAGAGCAGCGCCCTTAAATCGACCAGACTGCACTCGTCCCAGTAAAAACACCCGTACAAAATAACTGCCGTACACAAAAGCAAGAGGCCGGCAGCCACATGCTGTCCGCCTCTGCTTAGTGTAACCGCGGTCAAATAACTGACAATGAAACCTACGCTGATGTATGCTTCTTTTTTCACAGTTCCCCCTTATTCTCCCAAACCACTTTCAATTTCCGCTACAACAGCCTTCAATGCCTCCTCCTCGTCCGAACCCTCGCAGACAAGGGTAATTTCATCTCCGCATTTCACACATGCCCCGAGGACGCTAAGGACGCTTTTCGCGTTTGCTGTCGTCGTCTTATACGTGAACGTGACAGAAGATTTGAATTTCATTGCGGTTCTGCAAAGAAGCCCCGCAGGTCTTAAATGAAGCCCCGTTGGATTTGTTACCTGAATTTTTTGACTTACCATAATCATTCCTTCCTTTCCTGATACATCTTATTTTTGTATATATTTACATTGTGATAAAAGGTATTTTGATCCTAGATATCACGGCTCCTCTTCGGTGCCGGCCGGAAGCGATTCTTCCTCCGACTCCGATGGTCCTTCGCTTTCGGTCTCGGGTTCGGTCTCGGCAGAAGATTCTGTCTCTGGAGGAAGCGATGGCTCTGTCGGCAGCACAGCGGCATCCCGCACAATGACGGAAACCGTAGGCATCTTCTGAATGACAAATCCGCTCCTCACCGAGACTTCCACCGCAAGCCCCGCATTCATGCCGATCGTTATCCCTGAGACGTCGACAAGCAATTCAATTTCCTCTGACTTTAACGATTCCAGATCTTCTTTCAGACCCATCAGCGTCACGACAACCGTATCTCCGAGAAACGTATACCGCCGGTTCTCCTCCTCGCCGATCAGTTCAATCTGGCTTACGGGAATCCGGTAGCTTCTCTCCTCCAGCTGTTCCACGACAAACCGCACATTGACGGTATTATCTTCTCCGTAAAGCGTAATATTATCAGGCAAATATTGCGTGATATCCAGAAAAATATCCTTGTCCTCCGTAGCTCCCTCTATGTTTAGGTCTTCCTTCGGGATGGTAACGCTGGAAACGTTGGCCAGATCCGCGCGCATTCCCACAATGGTGACGTTTGCCGGCGACACCATCACTTCGCTGCAGTGGTACCCTTGAGCGAGCTCTCCGGAAAATCCCTCCACAATCACTGGAATGTCCTTCGTCTTCAGCAGCTCTGTCCTGACCGTGATTTGGTCTGTGCTGAAGCTCATCCCATCCCCCATCGACACCTTTTTGTTGTTGGCATCCATAAGCGTCGGCTCGAGCTGCTGTTCAATCACCTCGTTCTCAACCGAATCGAGCGATACGGTTACGACAACTTTGTTGATGCTGCTAAAGCGCGACTCCGGCGCCCGCAGCACAATGGTCTGCGGATCAATCTGGAATCCATCCTCACTCAGACGGTACCCATCCGGCAGCTCACCGGATGTGACAACCTCAATCGTAAACTCTTTTGTCTGCAAAGGCTCCAGTGTAATGCTGACCCAGTCACTCGTCCGATAAGAGAAATCCATAATGCTGTTGCGAATCGACGCATCCGGCGTCACCTCCACCTGAACCAGCTTTTTGTAGGGATCATCTCCAAGCCGGGCAGACAAATCCGCCGTCGCCGTAAAGCGGGACGCCTGGATCGTGCGAAAAGCGGACGTATGTGCCTTCACCTTGATGGAAATTGTTTTCTGCGCTTCCTTCAGATAGAGGTCACGCTCATCCAGATAAGAGGCATTCGTATATGTGATGGGAATGTCAAAGGTCTGCTCCACAACTTTGTCGGAGGCAGCCTGTACACTGGCCCACAGTATCACAGCAATAGCAATGGCGCCAATTTTCAAAAACAGATTATTCGTCAGATATGGAATCGGAGGCAGCCTTTTCTGCCCGCTCTCCTTCCCGGATTTCGGATTGTCCGGATTGTTGGGCTTTTTTGTCATGATACTGCTCCTTTCTCTTTCTCCAGAGCCGGAAGCGTCTGACGTCGATGTTTTTTTTCTGCATCATATTGAGTTTTGCCTGCAGACGATTCCGGTCTATGTTTCGGATCAATTGCCCGCCCACCGCCAAAGAGACATTCCCCGTCTCCTCCGAAGCGATGATCGTAATCGAATCTGTAATTTCACTGATGCCGAGACCTGCTCTGTGCCTCGTGCCGAGCGCCTTGCTGATCTCCATATTGGCAGACAAGGGCAGATAACAGGTTGCCGCCACAATCCGGTTTCCCCGAATGATGACCGCTCCATCGTGAAGCGGCGTATTATGTTCAAAAATTTGGATGAGCAGCGGGTTTGTGATCACCGCATCCAGAGCAATTCCAGTCTTTACGTAATCGTCGAGCGCAATCGTCTGTTCAATGACAATCAAAGCGCCCGTCTTATTTTTCCCAAGTTCAAACACGGCCGACACAAGTGCGTCCGCGGACTCCTTTGTAAGCCGGTCTTCTTCCTTTTTCTTCTCCTCAAACGGAATCCATTGCGAGAACATCTGGTTTTCCCCGATTGTCTCCAACGCTCTCCGCAGCTCCGGCTGGAAAATAATCATCACTGCCAGAATACCAACACTTGTAAACTCGGAGAGAAGCATCCGAATGGTGTCAAACTCGCATATATACACAACCACATAAAACAAGATTAAAACGCCAATCCCTTTTAAAAGGCTCCACGCCCTTGTTCTTTTGATCCACAGCAAAATATAATAAATCAGGCTGGACAAAATGATAATTTCCACAATGTCTGTCAGCCTTAAATCCAACGCCAACAGCAGATATTGCATTTCGATCCATTCTTTGATTGCCTCCAACGCGCAAGCTCCTTTCCGCTGACGAACATTAATTCGTTGACTCCTCTTTCGTCGAATTGGAATTCGTTTTTTCCGTGATGTGCTTAATCTTTTTATCTGGTACCGTGACGGAAATCTTTGGAACTGCCTTCACATAGTAATAGTATTCTTCATCCTCAAACTGCGCATATTCTGTTCGAGTGTAGTCTACCGCAAAAACAAACAAATATAAAATCAATCCAACCAATACGCCGACAATCGCATTCAAAAGCGTCATGCCGATCTCCACATGGATGTCCAGCGCAAAATTTCCAAGGAGCATAATCAGAAGGTAGCTGATGGCTCCCACTGCGATGGCTGCTGCCCACGCATAGTCGATGGGCAGTCTGCGGATTGCATAAACGATCAAAACGGTGACGATGGTCGCCGCGATGAGAAGCAGCTGTGTCTCATCCTGAAACAACCCCTGGAAAAACCACGCCACCTTCTGGATGGAGGAAAAGCTTTCTGTCTGTGAAAAGAGTGTCCCGTACTCGGTTCTCACCATCTCCATCATGCGGTACGTCAAAATTCCAAAGCTGGCAGGCACTGCCACAACAGGGGAGGCCATCAGTCCAAGCGCGATGACAAACGTTCCCGGGATGTTAAGAATGCACAAAAACGTTGCCATCGGCATAACCCAACTATATTCTCCTTTAAACATATAGTAAAAAAGAAACATCATCAAAAAGACACAGGCCGCAGAAACCGCCATCTCCGTCGAGAGCGACTGAAACTGAAGGAGAATGCACAGACACATCAGGGAGGAGATCACTCTCGCCGACGGCGTCAAGGCACATACAAGCGCCAGGAGAATCGCAACGAGCGGATTTTGAAGGATCTGATTGAGGCCTACATTCAGATTGATAAAATAAAAAACAAGGAAAGCAAAGAGGAAACAGGCGATTTTGGAGAGGCTCCTCTCATACTCCCGATAAAATAACTTTAAACGCTGTCTTATTTCCAGCAGCTTTATCATACCACATCACTCCTTTAACTGCATCAGATATTCCGCGTACTTTTTCGACGATGCCTCTGCCTCCTCATAGCGGCTGGAATAGAGATTCCGGGCAATCAGGGCATACACAATGGACATTGTGACATACGCAACGAGCGCCGCAATGCCGAAGCAAATCCACTCGGACAGACGGTTCTGCCCCGACGTCTCCACCTGACAGAGAACCCAGATGACAAATCCAAGTCCAAACGCCACTGACATTCCCCCCCACGCAATCAGAACATGCAATGTGACATAATCTCTCTTATAAAAACGCAGTCTGTGCAGCGAACGATTTTTTTCTTTTTGTTCATAAAGCGCTGCTTTGGTCATTTTGACAATCCGATCTTCCTGTGTCATCCTGAATTCCTCTCTCAAAGTATCTGTCGGTTTTGCAGCTATTTTCTTTCATCGATTCTATTGTACCACATATCAGTCAAAATTTGTAGGGATTTTTTTTATTTTTCCGGCTGCGTTTTTCGCTTTGGAATCTCAATGAGTCCCTCCTTGTACAGCTGAAGCAGGATGGACATCGCAATCGGAATTCCAAACAGTCCGAGAATTCCAAACAGCCGAAGCCCCACAAACATTCCAATCAGCGTCAGCAGCGGGTGAAGTCCGATCTGCTTGCCGATGATTTTCGGCTCGATCACGTTTCGAATTACCGTGATTACAAGGTAGAGGATCAAAAGCCCGATGGCAAGTCCATAGTTTCCAAGAACAAAGGAGACAATCAGCCATGGAATCAGAACGCCTCCCAATCCCAGAATCGGCAAAATATCGATGACCGCAATGAGGAAGGCCAGCCCGATCGCATTGGGAACTCGCAAAATCAGAAGGCCAATGCTCAGTTCCACACACGTAATACAAAAAATCAGCGCGTAGGAGCGCAGATATTGAAACAGCACCCTGCCTCCGTACTCCTTGATTGTATGTGCCCCTTCCCGTAATTTCTTTGGCATAATTTTGCCAAGCACCCAGATAATCTTCTCATAATCCAGTGCGATAAAGAAGCTGGATACGATCATAATGATGGTTCGAATGAAAAACGACGGGACAGCCGCCACATAGTTGGACAGAATCCGCACAAGCGACACCGAAATCTGCGAGACCCATTGGCCCATGCTCTGAATGAACTGGGAGAATGCATTTTCCAGATTGGTCATCAAAACCGGGTCCAGCTCCATCCGGGAAATGGTTTCTTCGACGTACTGGAACATCTCATTGAAGATGGGGACAATATCCTGTCTATAAATATCCGGGATGCGGGAGACAAACCCTCCCGCTGCCGAACCGATTTTCACGCCGATGGTCAAAAAAAGAACGGCAACGATCGCATAAAAAAAGAGCACAAACAGGACACGAAACGGTTTCTCCGGCAGAGGCGTTTTCTTCGCAATCCATTTCGCCGGTATTCTCCCGAGCCAGACGATGACAAACGCCTCTATAAACGGCGTGAGGACAGGGAGCGCATAGCTGACTCCCAGATATGCAAAACAAATCAGGATTGCATAATAGACGATATTGACGATAAATTTTTGTTTGTGTTCCATCCTTTTCTCCTGTAGGGCCGGCCAATCGCACGGCCGGCCGTTTTCGCTGATTTTGGGGTCGAATAGAATTCGACCCTGGTAGTATCATAGCACAGGATGGCGCCTCTGCCTAGATGTTTTCCAGAATTGTTAGAAATTCTTTAAAAAAGCGCCTGGATTTTATCTATTTTTCACATATGCCGCCGCAGCCACTGCAGCCACTGCATCCGCCGCACGATGGCCTGCCGTTTTTGTGCCGTCTTCGGATCGACCAGACCGCGCGCGCCGCGGCAAGAAGCAAAAGCAGTCCGACTCCGATCGAGGAAAGGTTCCCGAGCAAAAATTGTACCATTGTCTCTTCTCCCTTCTGCCTGTTGTTCTTTTTCCCCAGTACGATTCTATCGTCGCATCAAACAGGGAATTTGTCAATGGTATTTTTCGAAACATTTTATTTGATCATTGTTCTGGAGTATGGTACGATAAGAGCAAGGCCGAACGGTCCGGCCTATTTTTATGATAGGAAATCCGTTGTGTCCCAGCGCAGCGGGGGAAGGAGATCAATTGAAGATACTGGAATCTGCAGAGAATTATTTGGAAACCATTCTCATGCTGTCAAAGAAAAAAGGCAATGTACGCTCCATCGACATTGCCAACGAACTTGATTTTTCAAAGCCTAGCGTCAGTGTCGCAATGAAAAACCTGCGCATGAACGGATATCTTGAGATGGACGCCAACGGATACATTACCCTGCTGCCCGCAGGACTCGCCATTGCGGAAAAAATCTATGAGCGGCATACGCTCATTTCCAATTGGCTCGTTGCGCTCGGCGTCTCCCCGGAAACTGCCGTCAAAGACGCATGCCGCATGGAGCATGTCATCAGCGAAGAAAGCTTTGAGGCGCTAAAACGCCATGCCGCCAGCACATCGGCGCCGACGCGCTGAGTGCCGGCGGCATGGCCGCCCAAATGACAATCCTTTCTTTGCGTTTTCGCCTCGGAAATTCTCTAGCCGAGAATTTCCCGGATCACGCGGTCAACCGTCGTGATTTTGTCCTCCTGCCACGCATTGGCGCCGCAGAAGACAAGCCCGTTTTCCACATCTCCGCTGACCGCCCGAATGAGCGCCTGCGTGATGCAGTACGGCGTTTTGGACGGGCTGCACACCGAAATGCACTGGTAGCAGTGCTGCGGCGGAATGCGCTTTTGTTCCGCCTCCTGAATGAATGGCGTGCGGATTGCCCTTCCCGGCATCCCGACGGGACTTTTGATGATGGCGATGTCTTCTTTTTTGCATTTGACATACGCTTCCTTGAAACGCAGATCGGCATCGCATTCCTCGGTCACAACAAAACGGGTGGCAACCTGAATTGCATCCGCCCCGAGCGCCTGCTGGCGTTTCCAGTCGCGGGCTGTGCGAAATCCGCCCGCTGTAATCACCGGGATGTAGGTTTTGTGCGCTTCACCAAATTCCCGGAGAAACGATATGATTCGTTTTTCCTCCTCCTCATACCCGGCTTCTGTCGTATTTTTGGCTTCCTCGGCTGTAAATCCGAGATGTCCGCCCGCTTTTGGCCCTTCTATGACGACCGCATCCGGCACAACGCCGTCCCGCTTCATCCATCTTCTGCAGATGACATCGGCCGCCTTTTTCGACGACACAATGGGGATCCGCAAAACTGCGCTTCCCTTTGTGAGTGCGGGGATATCCATGGGAAGCCCCGCTCCGGAGACGATAAAGTCTGCTCCCTGGCGCACCGCCTCCCGGACATACTCCCCATACTGTTTCGTAACGGTCATAATATTTACGCCGACAAGTCCCCGCCCCTTTGCAATCTCTTTTGCCTTTTTGATTTCCTTTCCAATTGCCCGCAAATTGGCCTGGATCGGATGGAGCGCGAAATCCGGCTCGCGAAAACCGATCTGTGCGGTTGAAATGGTTCCGGCGCCGCCCGCTGCGGCCACTGCCCCTGCAAGACCGCCCAGACTCACGCCCACTCCCATCCCGCCCTGAACAATCGGGATGTCCAATGATAATCTGTTTCCTGGCATTTTCCCCTCATTTCCGCGCTTCTGCCCTCTGCCGTTTTGTTCCCGACAGGATGCACTGCACCGTTTGTCTACATTTTCCGGAATCGCTCATATCGCTCTTCCACCAGCTCCTGCGGATCTTTTCCCCGGTATCGCAGCAGGAAGTCCAGTATTTCTGTCTTGAGCGCCGCACACAAGTCCTCCATATTGTCCCGGTTTGCCGGTTCCGGCTCCGGAATGACTTTTTCAATGATCCCGAATTCCTTTAACTCTTTTGCTGTGATTTTCATCACCTTTGCGGCTTCCTCCGCCCGTTTTCCGTCTTTCCACAAAATTGCGGCAAATCCTTCCGGCGACAGGATCGAGTAGATGGAGTTTTCCAGCATCCACACTTCGTTTGCCATCGCCAGGGCCAGCGCTCCGCCGGATCCCCCTTCTCCGATCACGATGCTTAGAATCGGGACACGTATGCCCGCCATTTCAAACAGATTTCGGGCGATGGCTTCTCCCTGTCCCCGCTCTTCTGCTTCCACGCCGCAAAATGCTCCCGGCGTATCGACAAACAGCACGATCGGGCGATGAAACTTTTCCGCCTGCCGCATCAAGCGCAGCGCTTTCCGATACCCCTCGGGGTTCATCATGCCAAAGTTGCGGTATTTGTTCTCCTTTGTGTTTCTCCCTTTTTGCTGTCCGATGACGGTGACATACTGTTTGTCGATGGCGGCAATTCCGCCAATCACCGCCCGGTCGTCCCCAAAGAGACGGTCGCCGCGAAGCTCCATAAATCCGTCAAATATGGCCGAAATGTAGTCCATCGCATACGGTCTGTCTTTTCCCCGCGCAGTCAGCACCCGCTCCCATGCGCTTACTTCCGGCTCCACGGGAATCTCTCTTTCTTCCTCCCGCATCTGTTCCTGCGTATCGTCTTCCATCCTACTCTCCATTCTCACTTCTTCCTTCTCTTAACGGTTCCGCCTCGTTCTCTTATGACAGAGCGCATCCCCGCTTAACAGGAGCCGCAGCTTTGCAGGAGAACCGCCAGCGTCTTTCGCATCTGTTCCCGCTTTACAATCCGATCCACAAAACCGTGTTTTACAAGGAACTCCGCGCTCTGAAATCCTTCCGGAAGTTTTTGTCCGATCGTCTGGCGGATGACTCTCGCCCCCGCAAATCCAATCATCGCTCCGGGCTCCGCCAGAATGACATCTCCAAGCATGGCAAAGCTTGCGGTGACGCCGCCCGTTGTCGGATCCGTCAGGACGGAGACGTAGAGAAGTCCCGCCTCGTCATGCCGCTTCAATGCCTGCGATGTCTTTGCCATCTGCATGAGCGAGAAAATCCCCTCCTGCATTCTCGCCCCGCCGGAACAGCAAAACAAAATGATCGGAAGACGCATCTGTGTGGCGCGCTCGATCATGCGGGTGATCCGCTCCCCAACTGCAGTCCCCATGCTGCCCATCAGAAAGTCCGGCGACATGACCCCGATTGCCGTTTTCATTCCGCGGATGGAGGCGCATCCTGTAATCACCGCGTCCGTAAGCCCGGTCTGTTCCCGCAGCGTCTGCTTCTTCTCCTCGTAGTCCGGAAAATTCAGCGGGTTTTCACCGCTCACTTCCCCGTCCCACTCTTCAAACGAATCCCGGTCTGTCACAATGGCAATCCGTTTCCACGGGTCGATCCGGAAGTTTTTTCCGCACTCCGGACAGCAGTACAGATTCTCGCACAGGTCTTCCTCATAAATCATTTTCCCGCACGACTCGCATTTGCGAAACATTCCGTCCGGCACCTGCGGCTTTTTCTTTTCTTCCTCCTCTGTGCCTCCCCAGAATACGCCCGTCGTCTTTTTAAACCGTTCTCTTAACATACTTTTCTGTACCTCTTTTCCAGTTCCTCATTGATTGCGGACGCATTTCCCTCCCGGAAGAGCGAACTGCTCACAAGATTGTACTGAAAGTCCAGATTCGTGGGAATGCCTTCAATGACCAGTTCTCCGAGCGCGCTTCGCATTTTCCGGACGGCCTCCTCTCTGCTGTCCGCGTGGACGATCACTTTGGCAAGCATCGAGTCATAATACGGGGGAACCTGATATCCATTGTAGAGAAGCGAGTCGACGCGCACGCCGTTTCCTCCTGGGAGGTAAAGATTGGTAATTGTCCCTGCGCACGGAAGGAAGCCCCGCTCCGGGTCTTCCGCGCTGATCCGGCATTCGATGGCGTGCCCGCGCACCGAAACGTCCGTCTGGCGATACGGAAGCGTCTCCCCGGCGGAAATCCGAATCATCTGTTTGATCAAATCGATTCCCGTCACCATCTCCGTCACCGGATGCTCCACCTGGATTCTTGTGTTCATCTCCATGAAATAGAAGTTTCGGTCTTTGTCCACGAGAAACTCGACCGTTCCGGCGCTGTAGTAGCCCGCAGCTTTTGCGGCCCGCACAGCGGCCTCCCCCATCTTCTGGCGAAGCGCGTCATCCACAAACAGGGCCGGCGTCTCCTCCACAAGCTTTTGATGTTTGCGCTGAATGGTACAGTCGCGTTCCCCGAGATGAATCGTGTTTCCGCTCTTGTCAGACAGAATCTGCACTTCGATGTGGCGGGCATTTTCGAGATATTTCTCCAGATACATTTTGTCATCGCCAAATGCCTGCATCGTTTCCCGCTGTGCCATCTCAAACAGATCTGTAAATTCCCTGGAAGATCTCGCCACGCGCATCCCTTTTCCGCCTCCGCCGGCGCACGCCTTGATCATGACCGGGTATCCCATCTCATCCGCCAGCCGTTTTCCTTCCGCCGCGTCCGTCAGCGCCTCCTCGGTTCCCGGAATAACCGGAACACCCGCCTGAATCATCGTCTTTCTGGCCTCCGACTTATTTCCCATCCGCTCAATGCTCTCCGGGGATGGACCAATGAAGTCGATTCCGCAGCGAATGCACATCCGGGCGAATTTTGTATTTTCTGACAGGAAACCAAATCCGGGATGGATTGCCTGAGCACCCGAGGAGACGGCAGCGCTCAATATTTCTTCCATATTCAAGTAACTGTCTTTGGGCCGTTCCGGTCCGATGCAGATGCAGGTGTCTGCCAGCTGTGCGTGCAGCGCCTCCCGATCTGCGGTGGAACAAACTGCCACCGTCTCAATTCCCATTTCGCGGCAGGCCCTTATGATGCGCACCGCAATTTCCCCACGATTTGCGATCAATATTTTCTGATACATAATGTCTCCTGTTCTCTTTTCTCTCCTCATCGCCAGCATTCCGCGTTCCAGGCAATGGCACTCGGACGGTTTACTGGATCACAAATGTCAATTCCGCCTGCGCACACACGACGTCGCCCCGGTAAGCCACTGCTTTTCCGATTCCGACCGGACCTCTGATTTGAATCAGCTCGGTCTCCAGGCGCAGCAAGTCGCCCGGGACAACCTTTTGGCGAAACCGCGCTTTGTTGATGCCGCCAAAGAAGGCAATTTTGCCCTTGTAGTCTTCGTGTGACAAGAGTGCCACCGCTCCGACCTGTGCGAGTGCCTCACAGATCAGTACGCCCGGCATAACCGGCTCCTGCGGAAAATGCCCCGGGAAAAATGGCTCATTGTATGTCACTGCCTTATATCCTACCGCCCGCTTCCCCGGCTCCAGCTCATCGATTCGATCTACGAGCAAAAAAGGCGCCCGGTGCGGCAAAATCTCCATAATTTGTTTTGTGTTGAGCATACGTTCCTCATTTCTGCGCGCTTCTCACCCGGATAAGCGGCTGTTCATATTCTACCAGCTTGTTGTTTTCAACAAGAATTTCTTCCACAATTCCATCGCAGTCCGACTCGATCTCATTCATCAGCTTCATGGCCTCCACGATGCCTACGACCTGTCCGCTTCGAATGACATCTCCGACGCGAACGAACGGTTCCGCCCCTTCCTGCGGCGCCGCATAGAAGGTTCCAACCATCGGAGAGACGATTACATGATCGCCTGCCCCTTCTTTTGCGAACGTCTCTGCAAGCGTCTCCCCGGACGGCGCAGGAGACTGCGGCTCTGTCTTTTCGACGTCTTCTTTTTCTGCTTTCAAAGCTTCCCGGCGGGGGCATGCGTCAAAGCGGCTGCGCTTTTCCTCTGCCTCGCTTGTCTTTGCTTTCTTTGTCTTCTTTTTCGTTTCCTTCTTTGCACCCTTGATTTTGAGCATTGTCTCCGCATCCTCATAGGCAAAGAAGGTAAGTCCGGCATCTGCCACCCGGTCAATCACCGTCAGGATTTCTTCTAATTCAAATTTCATTGTTTCTCACCCGATGATTCATACTTTTTTATGAGGAGGCTTCCGTTATGGCCTCCAAACCCGAGGGAGTTGCTGATGGCGGCGTTTACGCTGCGGTGTACCGGTTCCTTCGTATAATTCAAATCCATTTCTCCCTCTGATTTCTCAAATCCCGCCGTCGCATGAATATAATCTTCCATAACCGATTTGACGCAGACAATCAGTTCCGCTGCACCGGCTGCCCCAAGCATATGCCCGGTCATCGATTTTGTGGAATTGACATTTAAGCGGTACGCCGCTTCCCCAAAGGCCTTCTTGATGGCGCGCGTCTCATACAAATCGTTGTGGTGTGTCCCGGTTCCGTGCGCGTTGACATACGGAACCTCATCCGGAGTCAGCCCCGCCTCCTCCATCGCAAGTGTCATAGCTCTTGCAGCGCCTTCCCCGTTCTCATCCGGGGATGTGATGTGGAATGCGTCACAGGTTGCACCGTATCCTCCCACTTCCGCCAGGATCCGTGCCCCCCGCGCCAGCGCATGTTCCAGCGATTCGAGCACGACAACGCCGGCGCCTTCTCCCATAACAAATCCGGAGCGCTCCGCATCAAAGGGAATGGAGGCATGCTTCGGATCGGTGCTCGTGCTGAGTGCCGTCAGCGCCGCAAATCCACTGATTCCAAGAGGACAGATGGCAGCCTCGGTTCCGCCTGCCACCATCACGTCGGCATCCCCGCACTGAATGGCGCGAAACGCCTCTCCGATGGAGTGGGTTCCGGTTGCGCAGGCCGTCACCACGTTCACACATTTTCCTTTCAGCCCGAAATGGATTGCCACATTCCCGGCTGCCATGTTGGTAATCATGAGCGGTACAAGAAGCGGCGGAACCCGGTTGGGCCCTTTTGTCGTCAGCTTCGTATGCGCCTGCTCCAGAATCTGGAGGCTTCCGATGCCGCATCCGACGGAGACACCAATCCGGTTTCTGTCTTCCTCTTCCAGACAAAGTCCCGCATCTTCTACCGCCTGGATTGCCGCCGCCACCGCATATTGGCTGAACAGCTCCATCCGCTTTGCTTCCTTAAAATCCATGTACTGCTTCGGATCAAAATCATTGACCTGAGCCGCCAACTTTACTTTATAACTTGATGTGTCAAAACGGGTCAGCTCGCCAATGCCGACTCTCTGTTCCTTTAAACTGTTCCAAAATTGCTCTACTGTATTTCCGATGGGAGAAATGATTCCCATTCCCGTCACAACTACCCGTCTCATCAGATTCCCATTCCTCCGTCTACCAGAATTGTCTGTCCTGTAATATAGGACGCTTTGTCCGATGCCAGAAAGGCAACCGTCTCCGCCACATCCTCCGGCGTCCCCATCCGTTTTTGCGGAATCTGTGCAAGAATCGCATCCTTCACCTTTTGGGGAAGCACGGCCGTCATCTCGGTGTCAATGTATCCCGGCGCAACTGCATTGACGGTGATGCTGCGTCCCGCCAATTCTTTTGCCAGGCTTTTTGTCATTCCGATGACACCCGCCTTTGCCGCGCAGTAATTGATCTGTCCGGCGTTTCCGTGAACTCCTGTGATAGAGGAAATATTGACAATTCTTCCATATCTTTTCTTCATCATCCGTTTCCCTGCCAGTCTCATGCAGAGGAAGCTTCCCTTCAAATTGGTCTGAATGACCTGGTCAAACTCTTCCTCACTCATGCGCACCGCAAGGTTGTCTCTTGTAATCCCGGCATTGTTCACCAAAATATCAACGCTTCCAAGCTGCTGTGCCGCTTCCTGAAACATCCGCTCGCAGTCGTCTGCTTTGGAGACATCGGCCTGGATTGCCACTGCGTTTCGTCCCATCTCCCGGATCTCCTCCACGGTCTTTTCCGCCTGCTCTCTGGAACCGCTGTAATTCACAGCGACATCCGCCCCGTAACGAGCCAATGTCAGCGCAATCGCCCGTCCGATTCCTCTTCCTGCGCCCGTCACAAGCGCCGCCTTTCCCTCTAACATTCTTCCTCTTTTCCGCGCGGCTGTTTTCGCGCATCTATTTTCTTTGCAAATTATTCGTGATCCTGTTCTAACAGTTGTCTGAGATCTGCTGGCGTCTCCACATGAAATACCGAGACAGAACGGTCAATCTTTTTTGCGAAATTGCTCAGCGTCCTTCCGGGACCGATTTCAATAAAACGGTCCGCCCCTTCGCGGATCATGTACTCCATGCTCTGCTGCCAGCGCACCGGGGAGCAGACCTGCTGCCCGAGAAGCGTCCTGATTTCCTGCGGATCGCTGGCACCGGAAGCCGTCACATTGGAGACAAACGGAATTTCCGGTTCCTGAAGTTTTGCGCTGTCCAGAAGCGCTTTAAGCTTCTGACCCGCCTCTTTTAAAAGCGGAGAATGGAACGGACCGCTGACATTCAGCGGAACCGCCCTCAGCGCTCCCGCCTCCAGAAGCTTTTTGGCTGCCCGATCCACCGCCTGCTTTTCTCCGGAAATCACCTGCTGTCCGGGGCAATTGTAGTTTGCCACCGTCACGACTCCCTCTGTCTCTGCGCAGATCGATTCGATCGGAAGCGGCTTCCTGCTGATGATGGCCGTCATTCCCCCGAACCCTGCCGGAACCGCATCCTCCATGTATCGGCCCCTCTGACATACAATCCGAACCGCATCCTCCAAAGACAATGCCCCCGCGGCGGTCAGCGCACAATACTCTCCAAGGCTTAGCCCGGCAGTCAGATCCGCCCGGATGCCTTCCGAGCGCACCGCCGCCAAGATGGCGCAGCTCGCCGTCAATAGAACCGGCTGCGTGTACGCTGTCTCATTGATTTTTTCCGCACCGTCAAAGCAAATGTCCTCCACAGAAAATCCCGCCGCCTTGGACGCCCGGAAAAACACATCCCTGCTCTCTTCATATGTGTCAAAAAACTCCCGTGCCATCCCCACATACTGAGAACCCTGACCCGGAAAAATAAATGCTGTTTTTTTCACTTGTTCCCCGCTTTCTCCTATGCCGTCTCTTGTTCGGACAAAGATTTCTCTCCGTCACACAAAAGACTGGCATCTCCTGGCGCAGTCTTTCAGGACATCCTCTGCCTGATTTATGATCTCTTCCATCATCTCCTGACAGGTCTGCTCTTTTTTTACCAGTCCCGCAATCTGTCCTGACATCACAGAACCGTACATGACGTCGCCTTCCTGCACTGCCTTTCTCAGGCCGCCCAGTGTCAGAAGCTCCAGCTCCTCAAAGCTCTTGCCTTCCTGTTCCAGCTTCAAATATTCCCTTGTCATCTTGTTGCGAAGCACACGGATGGGATGTCCGGTCGATCTTCCCGTCACGACGGTGTCAATGTCTTTTGCCTGGAGCACTTTCTCCTTATAGTTCGGGTGAATGACGCACTCTTTGGCGACAAGGAAGCGGGTTCCCATCTGCACTCCGGATGCCCCAAGCATCATGGCAGCGGCAAATCCTCTCCCGTCGCCGATGCCTCCGGCGGCAATAACCGGAATCGTCACCGCGTCTGCCACCTGGGGAACAAGTGTCATCGTCGTAGCCTCTCCAATGTGTCCTCCGGATTCGCATCCCTCCGCAATGACGGCATCCGCTCCGGCGCGCTGCATCATCTTTGCCAGCGCCACCGAGGCCACGACCGGAATCACAACAATTCCCGCCGCTTTCCACTGCTTCATGTACGGCCCCGGATTTCCGGCCCCGGTCGTCACAACCTGAACCTTCTCCTCCACGACAAGCCTTGCAATGTCTTCTGCATGCGGGCTTAACAGCATAATGTTTACACCGAAGGGGCGCTGTGTCAGCTCCCTCGTTTTTCGAATCTCTTCTTTTACATATTCATAGGGGGCATTCGCCGCGGCAATAATTCCGAGTCCGCCGGCATTGGAGACGGCAGCGGCAAGCGAATGTTCTGCCACCCATGCCATTCCCCCCTGTATGATTGGAATCTGTATGCCAAGCAATTGTGTGATTGCTGTCTCCATTATGCTTCCATTCCTCTCTCTTTCAGATAATCTGCCACTGCCTGAATTGTTGTGAGCTGTTCCAAATCTTCTGTCGGAATTTCAATGTCATAATTTTCTTCCAGCGCCATCACAAGCTCAAACAGATCCAGAGAATCTGCATTTAAGTCGGATTTGAAGTTTGTCTCCGGTGTCAAATCGGAAACCTCTGTCTGAAGCTGCTCTGCTGTAATTTCCATAATCTTCTCTAACATTTCTTTTTTCCTCTTTCTTTCTTTTTTTTGATCAGGATTTTGCAATCGTCTTATCCTGGTGTGTTATTTCTCATTCAGGCGGTTTATGCCGCTCTGCGAAAAACATCGTACTTTTTAAAGACAAGCACAATCACTCCGGTCAGTGCGACCGAGCTGGCGGCAATTCCGGACCAGACCGCAATCCGCTTTCCGCTCCATTTCCGTCCTGTTTCCGAAGAAGTTTCAAACCGCTCCAGATCCTGTTCCAGCGCGATTTCTTCCAGGAGCGACAAATCAATTTGACTCATCATATCAATCAGGCGATATGAACTCCAAAGGCTCACTTCATCATCTCCTTTTCATAGCTTTTTTTCATTTTCTTCCTCAGCCTGGAAATTCTGCTGTCCACTGCTGTCTCAGAAAGTTCCATCGCTTCCGCAATCTGACTTGTACTTTGCAGATAGTAAAAGCGGCGCAAGATGATCTCTCTGTCCTTTTTTTTCAGAGAGCGGATAATCTGGTTGAGTACTACAATCTCCTCCCGCACAATCACTGCCTGTTCCGGATTCTGGCTGTAATCTATGTATTCCTCCAGAAGAGTGTCCGCATCGTCTGTGTGCTCCACTTCCTCCAGTCTGCCAAGTTTTTTCCGGTAATTCAGGGCGGTATTTCTTGTGATTGCCTTGAGGTACGTTTTGAAGGACGCCTGTTCCTCATCATACTGTGCCCCATGAGTCCAAAGTTTCATGTAGACATCGTTGACGCACTCCTCTACATACGTATCCCGATCCGGAAGAATCGTGGCGGCAATATATCGGATCAGTTTCTCATACCGCTCGATCATCAATTCAATTCCGCGCTGATCTCTCTGTGCAAGAAGCTCTACAATATCATCATCCACCGTTCTTCCCCCTTTCTCCGTCAGATTACGCCTTTGCCGCGCACACCGGCATTCCAAATCACTTTGCCCTCATTTACTTATACAACAGAAATGAAAAAACCTTGCAAAAAAATCAAAACTTTTGCAAGGTTTTTTTCTTTTTCGTTTCTTTTTTGTTTTAGCGAACGCGATTTTGGCCAAGTTCCTCTTGCATGATGGCCTCCAGACGGTGCATCATCTGAATCAGCTGAATAAAATCCTCTTTTCCGAATTGTTCGATCACGGTCTCATAGAAGTCCTTCAATATTTCTTCCTGCTTTTTTAGTTTTTCTCTCCCCAGATCGGTGATAGTGATGTACGTCCCTTTCCTCCCTTTCCCGTCGTGGGTCCAAATGAGGAGTCCCTTATCCCTCAGTTTTCCGATCATTTTTGACGTCTGGGAAATGGAGAGCTGCAATTGATCTGCGATTTCTCTCAAATATATTTTTTGTTCCTGCTTTGGCTGCCCCTGGTCCATCCGCTTTGCAAGGCAAAGCGTCACATACCCGGGAACAGACAGTTCCTCAAACAGTTCTTTCATACTCGCCCGGTTCATCAGATATTTCTGATACGTCATTTCATTGGAAAGTTGCGTCAAATCTGATGTCATAGATAACGGCTGCATCGATTCCATCGAATCTCTCCCCTTTCTGATGGATTATTTTTTTGGCGGACCCCCTTTCTCTTCCCGCTATGTTTTATAGTATACTATATTTTTCTTGCCCTGTCCTCCCAAATTTCCATGAAATTTTTCTAAATATTTTCAAATATGGGCCGCATCAGCGATCTGCCCAGTCTCCATTTTCAAACAGCAACACCTCTTCTCCGTCGCTTTTGATTCCTGTGATCGTCAGATCCGACGTCCCTACCATAAAGTCAACATGATTCATCGAAGTGTTTCCGCCGGCCTGCAAAAGTTCTTCCTCGCTCATTGCTGCTCCGCCCTCGATTGTCGTCGGATAGCAGGCGCCAAGAGCGAAATGGCAGGATGCATTTTCATCAAACAATGTATGATAAAACAATGTTTTCATCTGAGAAATGGGGGAGGTGTACGGAACAAGCGCCACTTCGCCGAGATGTCTGGATCCCTCATCTCCGTCGAGAATTGATTTTAATGTCTCGATGCCCTCCTGCGCATGGTAGTCGACAACTTTTCCTCCCTGAAATGTCAGGGAGAAGTTTTTAATCATCGTTCCCCGGTAGCTAAGCGGCATGGAGCTGACAATCGTTCCCTCTGCCATCTCCCGATGCGGCATCGTAAAGATTTCCTCTGTCGGCATATTCGCCATAAAAACCGTTCCTGTGCCGGATTTTTCGGATCCGCCCTCCCATTTATGTCCTTTTACAAGGCCTACGGTAAAGTCTGTTCCAATGCTGTTTTTATAGTGAAGTTTCTCAAATCCGTACTCGTCCATCATCCGGCATTTTTCCTTGAGAAATGCGTTGTGTTTCTCCCATGCGCTCACGGCGTCGCCATCCCAGACGCGAACGGATTTCAAAATCAGCTCCCACAGTTTCTCCATTCCCTCTTCCTCGCTCAGCTCGGGGAACACTTTTTTTGCCCATTTTTTCTGGGGAACAGCGGCAACACTCCACGGAACTTCGCTTGCCATCATTCGCTTGTGATGTTCCTCCAGCGCCTGTTCCAACGCCGCCTCGCGAAGGTGCATCCGCATCGGATCGATTCCCTTTAAGTTTTCCGGATCTCCTCCCGAAACAGACAGATGGCCTGCGCCCCGTCTGGAATAATACAGGTAGGACTGCGCCTTCCAGTCCGGCACAGTGGAGAGTGTCTCTTCGGATACATTCTCATAATACTGTCTCGTCTCGACATCGTCACTCCAGCGCATGATCACTTCTGCGGCGCCCGCAAGATAGGCCTCCTTGATCAGTTCGTGGGCAAAGGCGTAGTGCTCTACGGGACAGCTGATGACGATCTCCTGTCCCGGCTGTACATTGATGCCGACACGCACCATCAGGCGCGCATATTCCCTCAGTTTTTCTTCCGCAATTCCGTTTCGGTAACTCATTGTCTCCTCTTTTCCGCCGAGGCTCCTCGTGCCCGGCTATTTTGTTGAATGCCTGACATTGTAGCATAGAACCGTCCGCTTTGCAAGTGTTCCCTGGCACGAAGTTTGTGCGGGATCCGCCTCTGGCGCTAAATTCGTGCCGCTTTGCTCTCTCTTGCCGCCTGTGCGACCGCGTTTGCCACCGCATCTTTCACCCGCGGGTCAAATGGGGCGGGAAGGATATAATCGGCATTTCGCTCGCAGTCGCGGACAAGCCCCGCAATGGCTCTGGCTGCCGCGATTTTCATGGCGTCGTTGATGTCGGACGCCCGCACATCCAGCGCTCCCCGAAAAATTCCCGGAAAGCAAAGTACGTTGTTAACCTGATTGGGATAATCCGAACGCCCCGTGGAGACGACTGCCGCCCCGGCCGCCTTCGCCTCCTCCGGAAAGATCTCCGGAACCGGGTTGGCGCAGGCAAAAATGATCGGATCCTTGGCCATCGTGCGAATCATCTGCCCCGTCAGCGTTCCCGGGGCGGACACCCCCACAAAGACGTCGGCGCCCCGAATGACATCGGCAAGACTCCCTCTCTCTCTTTCTCCATTTGTCATCTGAGCCATCTGCGCTTTGACCGGATTGAGTCCCTCTCTTCCCGCATAGATTGCACCCTGACGGTCTGTCATAATGACGTTTTTCAGCCCCATCGACATCAGCAGCTTCACAATGGCGACTCCAGCGGCGCCGGCACCGGAAGTGACGATTTTTACATCCTCCAGTTTTTTCCCGACAAGCGTTAGGGCATTGATCATTCCCGCCAGCGCAACCACTGCTGTCCCGTGCTGGTCGTCGTGAAACACCGGGATGTCACAGCATTCCCTCAGTCTTTTTTCCACCTCGAAGCAGCGGGGCGCCGAGATATCTTCCAGATTGATGGCGCCAAAGCTTCCCGCCAGAAGACGGATGCACGCCACAATCTCATCCACTTCTTTGCTGCGGATGCAGAGCGGAATGGCATCCACGCCTCCAAATGCTTTCAGGAGGACGCACTTTCCCTCCATCACCGGCATTCCGGCCTCCGGTCCGATGTCTCCCAGTCCGAGAACTGCCGTCCCGTCTGTCACAACGGCCACTGTATTCCAGCGGCGCGTCAGCTCATAGCTTTTGTCCGGATCTTTCTGGATCTCCAGACAGGGCGCGGCAACTCCGGGGGTGTAGGCAAGGCTGAGCGCCTCTCTCGTATCGACTGCCGCCCGCGGCAATATTTCCAGTTTCCCTCTCCACGCATGGTGCATCGCCAACGATTCTCTCGCGTAATCCACATCCACATTCCTCCGTTTCCAAATGTTATCGCAGACCGTTCGCTGCGTCTTCCTCTCAGAATTATGGATAGCGTGTGCAGATTGTTCTCATTTATGTAGCGCTCTTCTCTTTTCCAGCGCCAAATCTTCCGCATCGTCTGCCTCGTCAAACTGCATCTGCGCTTCGTCCGCCTTCCACAGAAGACGGATTCGATAGAGCTTCTCTTTCCATGCCGTCCGAAGCCTCGGATCTTTTATCGGAATCTCTTCCACACCAAGAAGTGCCGCGCCTTCGACCCAAAATGTTCCCCTGTCTCCGAGAGAAAACGTCCATTTGTCATCCCCTTGCCGGTTTTCGATCTGCGCCGGAACCGGTTTCTCCTCGGTCATCAAGTTCCAGATCACTGCGCCTTTCTCCTTCTTCCAGATCACGCGGTCTTTCACCGTCACCCCTTTTTGTTTTTGCAGGCAGACAATGCGGAGAAATGCTTTCGCTTTGCATCCGTCCGGGTAAGCGCCGGACAGATCCATCTGAATGCTGCACACTTCCTCCCCCAGGCGGCAGACGACATCTTTTGCGCAGTAAGACGCTCCGTCCTTTTGCATCATTCCGTCTATGGTCGGAAGGTTATGATATTGAGACTGCATCGTCCACAGCTCATATCGCTGCGGGGAAAATGTCTGTTTTGTGTATGTTTCCACACCGACATCGACAAACACCGGTTTCCCGTCCTGATAAAGAATAAAGCTTCCCGTGTCATTGTGGTTGTGGCTGTCCCCGTTGCCGCCTGCCTTCACCGCCAGACAGATCCGTTCGTCCCGGGCGACAAAAAGCCCTGTGCTCTCATAATAAATATCCGGGGGAGAAAAACGCGCGCGATTCCCATTCCCTCGATCGTATTCCTTCATCCTTGCCGCACACACCCCCTGCTGGAGCCGGTCATAGAGGCTGTTCTCCTTCGGCAGCGTCAGCGACTCCGGAAGACTTTCCACAAAACTCCTCGCCGCAAAAGCCATCATCGCCGCATTTTCCGTGCGCTCGCCAAACAAAAAATCTCTGGCCCCAGCGCTTCCCGCGATGGGGGAACAGTCCGAGAAATTGATAAACCGGGAACCCTGTACATGGACATGAAAAAAGTAGGATGCAATGTTTTTGATTTTTTTCTCCCGATAGAGCGGAGCAAATGCATTGTCTGTCACTGCATTGAGCACCTCCATCGTCTGAAAAAGGCAGAGCCCGGCATGGCGGTAGTACTGTGCCCCCTCGTCGCAGCACCCATCCTCCCCGTAGGCGTCAAGAAAATGGTCGATGCTCTGGCAGGCTTTTTTTAGAATGCGCCGGTTTCGCGCTTTGTCGCTGCTGACCAGAAAAGCCGACAGCAGCACGTTCTGGGTACACCAGATCGTCCAGTTGTTCATGCGGTCTTTCCCGTTTCCCATCCACCAAAAATGCCGTTCCAGATACGGGCGGTAAATCCGTCGCTCCAGCTCATCCCGAATTCTCCTGCCGATGACTGGGCTGATCTGGTCCAGCTCGTCCTCCAAGAGAAAGAGCGCCGTTGCCAGGATGGCTCCGGTCTCACAGGCAAACAAGTCCAAAACCGGTTCCCCCGCATCCGGGAGTGGCAGGCCGTTGTTGTGCGCAGGAAGCTGCCATCCGCTCTCCTCACAAGCCGAAAAAATCCCATTGACAATGTCATCCAGGAATCGTCCCTTATTTTCCACACATTCCGCCAGCACAAGCGCATTCAGCGCATGGCGGTTCGCAAACAGACGCGCCTCAAAAATCTCCCGATTTCCTGTGCGGACAAAGCGCATGAAGTCCGTCGCCAGGTTGTTCGGATACCGATATCCAAGATACTGCTCCCCGAGAGCAAGCGATGCCGTTTTCCACGCCTCGTCCAGGCCGTCCCAGAAGGCTCGGTCCGAAACAGGGGGAACGGGTCTTAGGCAGATGATCTTCCGAACTTGTTTTTCCTCTATCTCTGCAAACATATCCTATCCTCCAAAATCTGTCATCCCTTTGCATCCGCGTCCGGGTGGATGACTGCCTTGTAGCCGATTCCGCGGATGGCCACAATGTCAAACTCCGGCCATGATCCAAATTTCCTTCGCAGACGGCTGATGTGCGTATTTACCGTTGTATCCACTGTATTGGACTCCATTCCCCAGATCTCATCCATGAGCTGGATTCTCGTCATAATTTTATCCGGGGAGGAAAGAAGCTTATACAGCAAATAGAATTCTTTTTTGGGAAGTGTCTGGGAATCGCCATTTCTTGTCACCGTCAGCCCATCGTAGTCCAGCGTAATGTTTCCGATGCGCAGTTTTCGCTCATAGACGAGCTGCGCCCTGCGCAGCAAGGCCCTGATCCGCAGAATCAATTCTTCCGCATGGATCGGTTTGACCATGTAATCGTCCGTCCCTGCCAGAAAGCCTCTGCAAATCTCTTCCTGGCTGTTTCTCTCCGAAGTCATGACAATAGGAACCATATTTCCGCAGCTTCGCAGCCGCCTCACAAACGAAAATCCGTCTGTTTTTGGCATCGTCACGCTCAAAATCAGCAGATCGATCTGCCTTACGTCCATCATCTCCCACGCCTGTTCTCCGCTTCCCACAGAAATCACCTCGTACCCGGCCTGGCTCAGCGCGGATTTCATCATCTGTGCCGCGTTTTTTTCGTCCTCCACTACAAGAATCTGAAACATTGTCTCTCCCTCCCGCGCAAGTCTGATTGTCCCTCCATTATACCACCACAAAACATAAATTGAATATAAACTTTTTTGAAATTTTCGTGGATTCCGCCAGAAGTTTATGTTCAGTTGATCAATGCACGCTACAATGGATATCGAATTTCAAGGTCATACACGACTTTTGGGACTGCGAACGTGCTTTCACACGATGCATTCCATTCTCAATATCATCTCAGGAAAGGAGAGATCATTTTTGCTTCAGCTCAGACAGATACACAAGCAATATCAAACCGGACATCTGATCCAAAAAGCGCTGGATGGCGTCAGTCTGAATTTGCGGGAAAATGAATTTGTCGCCATTCTCGGTCCGAGCGGTTCCGGGAAGACGACACTGCTCAATATCATCGGCGGGCTTGACCGATATGACAGCGGAGATCTTATCATCAACGGAATCTCCACCAAAAAGTACAAAGACCGGGACTGGGACTCCTACCGGAACCATACAATCGGATTTGTCTTTCAAAGCTACAACCTCATCCCCCACCAGAGCATACTGTCCAACGTCGAGCTGTCTCTGACCATCTCGGGCATTTCAAAGGCAGAACGAAAAAAACGCGCCAGAAAGGCGCTGGAACAAGTCGGGCTCGGAGGTCAGTTCCACAAAAAGCCAAACCAGATGTCGGGAGGCCAAATGCAGCGTGTGGCAATTGCCAGAGCGCTCGTCAATGACCCCGAAATTTTGCTGGCAGATGAGCCGACGGGCGCCCTGGACAGCGAGACGAGCGTTCAGGTGATGGAGCTGCTGAAAGAAGTCGCCAAAGACCGGCTTGTTGTCATGGTCACGCACAATCCGGAGCTGGCATCCGCTTACGCAACCCGCATCGTCAACCTGAAGGACGGGAAGATTCAGTCCGATTCCAACCCCTTTGAAGTGGACGAGAAGCGCCTTGCTCCCCCGGTCTACCAGAACATGGGAAAATCCTCCATGTCGTTTCTCACCGCTCTGACGCTGAGTTTCCACAACCTCCAGACAAAAAAGGCGCGCACCCTGTTGACTTCCTTTGCCGGTTCGATCGGAATTATCGGAATTGCCCTCATTCTTGCCCTCTCCAATGGCGTCAATTCCTACATCAAATCCATTGAGCAGGATACGCTCTCGGAATACCCTTTGCAGATTCAGAGCACTTCGCTCAGCTTCGCCTCGATGATGGAGGGGGCGGTCCACTCTGAGGGGGATGAATCGTCTGGTGAAGTCAACGTCCTGCAAATGCTGACCAATTTGTTTTCCAGAATCAATCCCAACGACCTGGAATCGCTGAAACAATATCTCGACAGCAGCGAAAGCGGCATCGAATCGTTTGCCAGCGCAGTGGAGTACTCCTATGATGCGACTCCGCAGATTTACCGCCTGGACGGAGAGGAAGTCCGTCAGGTCAATCCGGACCGCTCGTTTGCTGCCCTCGGATTCGGTTCCAGCTCGGACAGTTTCATGTCCTCTTTCATGAGTACCGATGTCTTCTACGAGATGCCGGAGCACACCGCACTCTTTGAACAGCAATACGAAGTCAAGGCAGGGCGCTGGCCGGAAAACTCCCACGAGTGTGTGATCGTTCTCACATCCGGCGGCGGGATCAGCGACTTCATGCTGTATGTCCTTGGGCTTCGGGATTCCCTGGAACTGGATGAAATGATCCGCCAGTTTCTCTCCCAGGAAACAGTGACGACACCGGAAGAGATTCGCTCTTATCAATACGAGGAATTTCTCGGAATCTGCTTCCGGCTCGTCCTCGCCGCAGACTACTATGAGTACGATGAATCGTATCAGATCTGGAAAGACAAGTCCAATGACGCGGCCTTTCTGCGCGATCTTGTCCAAAACGGGGAGGAGATTACTGTCGTCGGCGTTGTGCAGCCGTCTGCGGACGCATCGGCCGCAATGCTCGGATCCGGCATTGCTTATCCGGCTTCCCTGACGTCTTATGTGATGGAGGAGACCGCCTCCCGGCCGATTGTCCAGCAGCAGCGCGAAAACCCGGAAATCAATGTGCTGACGGGCAACTCCTTCGGGGAGGACAACAGCCAGAGCGCCTTTACGGACGTGAATCCCGGCGACTGGTACGCCGGCGCCATCAATTGGGCGGCCGAGCACGGCATTGTCAACGGCAATTCCGACGGCACGTTCCGCCCCGTAGAGCTGATTTCGGTGGGGCTCACGCACAACCCGAACATCGGCGGAACGGACTTTGCAAATTCAACCAATTCAACCCAAACAAAAGGAAATACGATGCTCAAAAACATCCTGCAAGCCCTCGGCTTTACCGAGGAACAGGCGACTGCGGCGGAGACAAACGCCGAGGGCGCGCCCACTGAGGAGTCGGTTCTGGAAAGAATCGGCAAACTCAAAGAAAAACCCGCAGAGGCTGAAAAACCCGCCGAAGCAAAGCCCTCGGAGGCTGCGATGGAAAACGAAACGCTGCGCAAGGCACTTTCGGCCGAACGCGCCGCCCGCGCGAAAATGGTAGTCGACAACTGCGTAGCCGAAGGGCGCATGAGCCAAGCGGAAACCGCAACGGCAATCGAAATCCTCTCGAACGCGAGGGATTTCGACGCGGCGGCAAAGCTGTTCAACGACCGCGCTCCCGTCTGGAAGCCGTCGTCGAAGACCGAAAACTTGGGCTCGCGCAACACCGAGGAGGCCGCGAACGAAGCCGCCCAAGCCGCGCTCGCAGACAAGATAACCGCACGCGCACAGGAAATTTGCGCCAACGAAAAAATCCCGTGGAGGCAGGCATACGCCCGCGCCGAATCGGAATGCAAACAATAACAGGAAAGCAAAAATGGACAACATACAGACAAACACAAGACAGGGCATAGTCCGCCTCCCGAGCGCAGACCTTTCGGGCAAGAACGGGCTTCTGGCAAAACTGACTTCGACGGGGCTCGACCTTCCCGCCGCACTGACCGACGACACTCCCTACATCGTCGTCGACGGCGGCGAGACGGAATCGTCCGTGAAGCCGCTGAACAGGGGCGAGCAGGTGCGCGTGTTCGTCAAGGGCGCGTGCGCGATGGGCGACTTGCTCTGCGCCGCCGATCCCTCGACCGCCGCCGACAAGGGCAAGCTCCGCAAGCTTCCCACGACTGCGGGAACGTATGCGGTGCTCGCCATCGCCGAAGAGGCGGGCGTGGACGGACAGGCGGTTCTCGCGAGAGCCTACAACAAGTCCGTGACGGTGGCGTCTTCGTAATTTGAAAAGGAAAGGAAAATAAAATGGCAAGACTATCAGACATAGCCGCGAGCGCGACAATCCGCAACTACGCGCAGGGCGCGGCCCAAAACATGGTCCAGAAAACCATCGGCAACTTCCTCGCCCCCGGCGTGGACGTTCCGACGATGACGGGCAAGTATAAAATCTACACGGAAAAGAGCCGCTACCGCATTCCCGACGTGCGCCGCGCGCTTGGCGGAAGAGCCGTCCAGATCGGCTGGGACGCAAACGACGGCACATTCAACTGCACGCCGCGCGCGCTCGACTGCCCCGTCGACATCTACGAGGCGATGAGCGGGGAAACTCTCGAAAACGCCTACAAGGAAGCAGCCGACCTCGTCGCGGAAGTCTCCGCGCTCTCGCACGAAAACGAGGTCATCACAAAGGCGGTCGATTCGCTGACAAGCACCGACATTACCCTCGGCGACAGCACAAACCTCATCAGCGATTTCGACGACGCGATTTTGGACATCATGAAGGCGAGCGGTTTCGGCGGTTCGCTGTGCGTCAGAATGCTCTGGGGTGCGACCGCGTGGAAGAAGGCGAAAAACCACAAGAGCGTCATCGACAGGCTCAGCGACACGCAGCTTAAAGTGCCGTCTTTCGAGACGTTCAAGAACCTGCTCATCGGCGAGCCCGAAAGCCGCTGCACATACGCCGTCAAGGACACCGCGCCCGAAGGGAAGGCAAAGGCTCTCGACTTCATCTTGGGCAGCAAGGTTCTCGTGTTCGTCGCAAACGACAGCCCGACGCGCCGCGATCCGTCTTTCATGAAGACGTTCCGCCTTGCGGGTGAATGGATGAAAAGCGGCACGTACCAAAGCGACGACGGCCGTTCGGAAGTCGCAAAAATGGACTGGTCGCAGGACGTGCAGGTTGTAAACGGCGCGGCCGCAAAGCTCATCACCCTTAAATAATCCGACATCGGCGGGCGCGGGGTTTTCCCGCTCCGCGTCCGCCTTTTTTCAATTTTCAAAAACAGCAGTAAAATTTTTTTCAGAAAATGAATCCGGTTTTTCCATATTCGGGCGGAAAGTGCAGGTTGTTAAAATACATTCTGCCCGTGATACCCGATCACGCCACATACATTGAGCCGTTTGCGGGCGGGCTTGCAGTGTTCCTCGCCAAGCCCCGCGCGAAGGTCGAAGTCGTCAACGACCTCAACGCCGAAATTTCGGGCTTTTACCTTTATGTTCGCGAGCATCTCGAAAGCTTGCTTGCGGAGATGGAATGGTATTTGCACTCGGTGGATATTTTCAACCGCTTGCGCGACTCGCGCGGGCTTACCGAGCTTCAGAAAGTGGCGCGGTGGTATCTGCTCAAAGTCTCTTCGTTTTCTGGCTTCGGAGACTACTACGCGCGGGATTCGCGCGGCTATCGCGGCTTCTCGCGCGACAGGCACGTTCCGCAGATTCGCGCCCTTCACGAGCGGCTCAAAGGCGTCTACATCGAGCGGCGCGACTGGCGGCAGGTGGTGGACTTCTACGACAACGAAAACGCGTTTGTGTATTTCGATCCGCCGTATTGCACGGGCGACGCGGGCACATACGAGGCGTTTGCGCCCGAGGATATGGAGATTCTGCGCAACAGTCTCTACACGCTCAAAGGCAAGTGGCTTCTCTCCTGCGACGGCTCTGACATCTGCCGCGAAATCTTCGGCGACTTTGCGAAAGTGGAAATCCCCTTTAAATATTCCGCAGGCACGGGCGACAGAATCCGCCCAGAAAAGTCTGAAATGATTGTTGCCTGCGACGCGCTTGCAGAGGCGTTGCAAAACGCCTGCAATGCCGCCAAAAGCCCGATTTTAGAGGGTGGCACGATACCCCCCCCCCCCCGAAAAAACGCCTCCTGCCGTGCCTCTGCGCGGCGTAGGGCTGCTTGAAATTGCCGCTTAAATCGGAAAGGAAAAATATGTCTTGGATAACACTCACAGAGCGAAATGTCGCGAAATATCAGGCGGGCGGAATGGTCGAAGCCTACAAGTCGGCGGCGTTGTCGGACGAAACGCTCGAGCCGCTCGCCGAGGTAATCGCGGGCACGGTGAATCTCGTGCGCGGCTACATCAAAACGGGCGGCTATTCCGTCGACCGCAACGCCTCCAAAATCCCGTCCGAGTTGGAAACCGCCGCTCTTGCAATAATCGTCGCCACTATCAAGCCGCGAATTATGCAGGAGCTGAGTTCGACCGAATCGGCGAATCTTTCCGACGCTCGGCAGCTGTTGCGCGACATTGCCGCAAAAAAGTTTGACGTATCCACGCCCGACGAACCCGAAGCCGCGTCGGAGACAACGCAATCGAGCGGCGGATGCGCCCTTGTGCGCCCCGCGCGGGGAACTCCTCAGAGGAGTGATTATGACGGACTGTGAAAACGAACGCGAATGGTAAACGAAAAAGAATACTGACAAATGCCGAATCTCAACATCAGTCTTGCGCCCGACCGCGCCGCCGTCGAAAAATTCGGGGCGCGGAAAGCCACGCCGTCTTCGATGACGAGTGCTCAGTGGGCACGCGTTGCGCCCGCAATCCGCGAAAAGTGCTTTTTCTCTGCGAGGGTGAACGACGCGGAAACGCTCGGTAAAATGCGCGAGCTCATCGGCAAGGCTGTTGACACGGCGAAGCGCACCCCGAATGAGGTGTTGATTACGCAGGAGAAGTTCATCAGCGAGATGAAGTCGTACTTGCGCGGGCGCGGGTATGCGGTTGACGGAACGGCATTGACCGACATTGCAAGCCGCCGCAGGCTTTCGCTCATTTACAAGATGAATTACGAGGAAGCCCGCGAATATGCCAAATACACGCGGGGGCAGGATTCGGACGCCTTGTTTATGTATCCTGCACAGGAATTTTTACGCGTAGAGCCGCGCCGCGTGCCGCGCACCGATTGGCAGACGCGTTGGCGTGCTGCGGGTGGCAAGCTCTACGGCGGGCGAATGATTGCGCTAAAATCTTCCGACGTGTGGCACAATCTTTCGCGCTTCGACAGGCCGTATCCGCCGTTTGACTTCGGCAGCGGAATGGGCGTTGAAGACATCGACCGCGACGAAGCTATCGCGCTTGGCTTGCTTCCGAAAGACGAGCCCGTGGACGAAATCCCCGACTTCGACGACGCGCTCGAAACGGAAGTTTCGCTTGAAAGAATCCCCGAAGACCTCGTCAAGGAAATCGTCGAAAAGACGCCCAACTGCGCCGTCGAGGGCGACAAGCTTGTAATGCGCACAAAGCCGCCGCTCCCGACGTTCGCAGATAAAAAAATGCCGAGCGCGACGACGTGGGCTACGGAAAAGGTATTCGCAAAACCCGAAACTCGCGAAGATATAAAGGCTGCGGCGGATGAAGTCCGAAAAGCGTTGAAGAATGGCGAGGTCGTCGAAACCCCGCTCGGAAACGTGAAGTTCGACGAACATATTTACGTCGACTGGGAGAAGTACAGCAAGGAAGTGGTCGACGACAGGCTTTCGTATTATGGGCTTGCAAAGGAAATGGTCGCAACCGTCCGCGAAGTTTGGCGGCAGGGCAACCAAATGACCTTCGTAAACGTATACAAAAATAGACACGGAAAACTTCGCGGGCTTGTGGTTGCCGTCGAAGACGGAATGGTCGTCCGCACTTATTTCATAAAAGAGCCCAAGGCTCTCGACAACGCGAGAAAGGGAGAACTGCTATGGCCTCAATAAAAAAAGACGCAGACTTTCGTCTGCGCCTTGGCTATTTACCGATTTCTCGGCTGGTCGGGGAGCCACCATCCGCGTGTCAGTCCACTACCGCAACAGTGGAGAGTATCGCAACTGACTGCACTAAACCACTGCCTCGATAACAATATCGAACAAACTTTTCTGAAAATCAACTAAAAAATGCTCTTCAAATTCACAGTCAAGTCCAAGACAGGCGCGGCGGTCAAACGCATCGAGGCGTTGGAGGCGAAGTTGGCCGACGCGGCAAACCTCAACAAGCACGTCGGCATGGGCTTTGCGCGGACGCTGCAAAAGCATTTCAAGGCTCTCGACAAACGCCCGAATCGGCGCGGTTGGCGGCGGCTCGGCTTTTGGCGCGGCATTGCGGCGGCAACGTCGTTTCTTTCCGCCGACGAAAAGGGAGCTACGGTCTCGATTTCGGGCGTTGAGGGCCCGAAGTTCGCCGCAAAGGTTTTCGGCGCGACGGTAAAGCCCAAAGGCGGCAAAAAGTATTTGGCGATTCCCGCAATCGCCTCGCGCTACGGCGTTATGCCGTCGACGTTACCCGAGGGCGAGTTGGAATTCCGCCGCACGCGCAAGGGCGGTCTGCTCGGCAAAATCCGCGCCGACGGCACGATGACAGTTCACTACTGGCTTGTGAAATCAGCGACAATTCCGCGCGACGCGAACGCGCTGCCGACAACCGACGCGGTTTTGGAAGACGCGAAAAAATCAATCAACACGTATTTGAAGAAACGATGAGTGAAGAAAACAACAACCTCTACAAATTTCAGGAATGGCTCGAAGGCAAAATCTCGGCGGTGCTCCCCGAAGAAGTCGAAATTCTCTGCCGCCGAAAGGGCAACATCGACAACGATGTCCGCAACGCGCTTTCAAAAATCGGCGTTGCGGTTGTGATTGAGCCGCCGCTCGTGCGCCAGTGGACGGACAGCTACATTTTGAAAGCCGAAGTCGTCGAAAGCGACATCCACTTTTTGGAAAACGTGACGCTCAAAAAGAGCGACCGCACCGCTTCGGGACTGCTGCTCGACGTATCGCGGGCAATCCATCAGGAGCGTTGCGACGAGCTCGGCGCGTCGGTGCTGCGGCTCGGCCAGATTGACGACCTTTCGCCCGCCGACCAGCCGCTCGTCCACTACGTCCTCACCGTTTCAAACGCGCTCAATATTTAACTCAAAACAAAGGAAAATCAATGAAGGCATATCCGCTCGAAGACATCAAGGCACCCGCGTATCTCTACATCGGAAACTCGGTGCTGTTTATCAAAGACAACATCAAGGTTCAGAAGACATCGACGCTTTTGGACGTTGCGGTTTCGCACAACATCAAGGCGGGCGACATTCTCACCGACCAAGCCGTAACAATCAAAGCCTCGCCCGTGGCGTTCTCGAACACCGACGCGCTTTTCAAGGAGCTTTCGCTCGTCAAGGGCGCGCGCATTCCGAAAGTCGAAAACTGCGCGATTGTCGCCCGCGTTGCAAACGGCAAGTGGGTTAAGTGGTCGTTTGCGCCCGCGATCCACGACACGATAGGCTCAATCACTTTCGGCGCGAATCTGCCGCTCGGCGAGCACGGCTGGACGGTCTACCCCGATCCGCTCAACCCGACAACGCCGCTTGTGTCGGTTTCCGAACTGACAACCGCGCCGACCGTCGGCAAGCTCGAAGACGCGGGGCAGTTTATGCTGCGCTGTCTTGCAATCTACGGCGAGGGCGACGACAAAATCGAATTCGACACGGAGGGCGCGAGCATCGACATTTCGCTTTCGACCGAGGACGCGCAAAACGACCGCCTGATAAAGTTCGGCAAAAACCTCACCGACATTTCGGTTTCGGCAAAGGCAAAACCGCGCAACATTTCGCTCGCAAAGTGGCAGTCGCTCACCGGCATTACGACGACCGACACAATCGGGCAGTTCAGGGGCGTGGCGAGCTTCCCGAACCTCGTTCTTCGCGGCGCGAAAAAGGACGACGTTCTGTTCACGCTCGTTTCCGCCCGCGTGAAGGACCCGTCGGCGACGTTCTCGCCGAAAGACGCGCTGATGGACGAGCTGACGTTCGAGGCCCACGGCGACGCGATGGGCGACAACAAGCTTACGATAGGCAAGGCCGCCTCCGACTTCGTCTTCGAGGAGGACGCGGGCGACTGACTGCCCGCCGTCGACGGGGCGGCCGTTGCCGTCGATTCGGCGGCGGTCGTCGTAAACCTCAAAGAATCCTAACCTGAAATGGCGGCATACCTCATATTTCAGCCCTACAACGCGGCGACTGCGGCGATTCTCGCGCGGTCGGACGACGGGCAGACCTGCACGGTCTCTTCGTCCGCGCCGAATGCGTCGAGAATTTCCGACGAAATCGGCGTGGTGGGCGCGTCGCGTCCGCGCAAGATTTTTCGCGGAGGCACGGTGTCGCTCGAAATCGCCGTCGGGCGCAGGTTCGGGAGCTATCAGGAGGCGGAGGAGTTCGCGCATTTGCACGCCAAGAAAATGCTCGCGGTAAAGGGAACGGGAATCCTCCGCCTGAAAACCTCGCTCGGCACGGAGTTCGTCTACCGCGGCGCGTTCTTCGACGACTTTTCGCAGGCGAACGCCGCGGGCGTGTGGCAGGAGACTTCCTACACGTTCAGCGTCGGCGAATGCGTAAGCGAATTCGCGCTGTCCGTACTCGAAAAACGCGTTTCCATCGGCGGGGTGGAAGTGCTCCTGTCTCTTTGAAATTCCGCGCTTTTGAAAACAAGGAAAACTCAACAAACAAAACATATGTCAGAAACCGAAACTACAACGCGAGATTTAAACGACTTCGCGGCGATAACAATCGGCGCAAACGACAACCTCATTTGCGGGCGCGGCAGGTTCACGGCGGCGGAGCTTATCGCGCTTGCCGCCGAGCAGCTTGCGCTCAACCACGCAAAGACGCTCGCCGACGCAATAATAAAAAACTTCAATACGGGCACGCCGACGGCGGGACGCTGCGCGATTTCGCCCACGACAAAGCGGCTCTACGTCTACTGCGCCGACAACCTGTGGCACGCGCTGATTCCGACAAGCTCCGACGGCGTGCAAATGCCCACAATCGAAGAGAAGGGGGTTAAAAATGTACTGTAATTCTATAAAGCACAAAGTCTGGAACTGCATAAAAGTTCTTTTGTATAGTTCTTCGTTCTTCGTTTTTAGTTCTTCGTTGTCTGCGGCGCAATACAGGCCCTTGCCCGTCGACGGCGACTCCAAACTTGCGGCGGGCTCGAAATTCGTCGCGGCAAACAACATCGTTTCGAGCGACGTGCTCTGCATTCGCGTTGATATGTTCCGCGGCGGCTGGGACGACATGTCCCAGTGCAAGGGCTTTTATTGGTGGGAAGCGGAAATCAAGGCGTTAAGCCCGACGGGCGAGCTGCTCTATCACGTCTCGACAGTGTGGCGAGACAGAAGCTACCACGAGGATTTGGGGGTTGAAGACGACAAGTGTCGAATCTTCTACTACCCCTCGGGTCCCAACACGGCGACGGGTATTTGCGCGAAGCCAAAAAAAGAACTCAAACGCTCGGCGACGGGCAACGGGGTCTCGATTACCAAGTTCGAAGGGCTGACGGGAAGCAACGGCGGTCGCGGCGGATACTACTCGAAGTCGATTTCGATTTCGACAATCGAGTTCTTCCCCAACCTCGACGGCTACATCAACGGCGTGTCGATTCGCGAAATCTTCCTCAACCCGGAGAATACAATCGTGGTGAGCCGTAAAAACTCGAACGAAATCGAGCGCGACTACACGAACGGCAGCCGAATTTGGCGAGCCCCAATAATTACTTATTACAGAAAGTGAATCTCATGAAAAAAATCATCTTTGCAATATTGGCGGCTGTCGCCGCAAGCGCGGCGAATGCCGACGTTTCAAGCTACCGCGACATTCTCGCGACTCTCGAACTTGCGCGGTCGGCGAAAGCCGCAAAGCAGCTTGCGGCGCAGGCGGAAATGTACGCCTCGGTCGAAAGCTTCGCCGACTTGCGGCTGTGGTATCTGCGCAACACGCAGCCCAAAATTTTCGTCGAAATCGAAACCGCAAGCGCGGCAACCGACATGGGCTACTTCCGCCTCGATTACAACGAGGCGGGCAAGCTCGGAAAGCTTCGAATGCTCCGCGAAGAGTTCGGCGTAAAGTGAATTTAAACCTCAAAAAAGGAAAGACCTAAAATGAAAAAATACATCATCGCAATCATCGCCCTTGCGTGCGCCGCAACGGGCTTCGCAAAGACAACCGACGAACTCTACAAGGAGTTTGCGACAATCAAAAATTCGCCCGACAACTGGCGGCTCTGCACGGCTTGGACTGCCGAAAACATCGCCGACCTCAAAGCCGCGTGGCAGCAGTACAAGACTTCGCCGTATATGCAGCCGTATTCGGTTTCGCGTCTGGAGCGCATTAAATCGGGCGAAGAGGCGTTCAAGGCGGGCTATGCAAAACGCGCAATGTTCTCGTACCTCTTCGCAAACCTCGGCGCGGATTTCGACGCAAGCGACGCGGTAAAATTCTCGCTGCAACCCAACCGATTCAAGCAGTCGAATCCCTCGAAGTGGGCGGAGCTTGAACGCAATGGCTTCAAGAGCATCGACGGCGTTGAAATCACCGCACCCGAACGCCTGTTTGCGGGCTGGTCTACGCGCAACCTCGCCGTTGTCTACGAAAACCGCGCGGAGTTCGAAAAATGGAGCAAAAGCGGGCTTGAAGAAAACCTCGCGCAAATGCGCTCGTTCCTGCTGAAAGCGGAAGACCTCGACAAGGCGAAGGCTATCTGCGACGCCTACGAAAGCGCAATGTTGCTTTGCGAATGTCCGAACGTGGACAAAATCCAGACCGTCGGCAAGGTGCTGACCGCGCGAATTGTTGACGCGAAAATCGCGAGGTAAATTTAACCTCAAAAAGAAAGAACCAAAATGAAAAAAATCATCATCACAACCCTTGCGCTCGTCTGCGGACTGGGCGCGTATGCCAAAACGCTTGCGGAACTCAAAGCGGAGCTTCCCGCGTATTCGGACAACAAGGAAGTACGCGCTGCTCGGCTGGCGTACATAAAGGAAAATGCCGCCGACTTTTTGCGCGAATTCAAGGCGTGGGCGGGCACGAATGCCGCAAAGTACTACGGCTTCGAAGAACCGAACTCGCAAATGACGGAGGCGCAGAAAGCGGAAGCCGTCGAAATGCGCAAGTTTTTCTATGCCGTTTACTGGGTGCTCGAGCCCGACTGCCCCGCG
>CASGAH010000004.1:0-7599 GCA_949299375.1 uncultured Eubacteriales bacterium
TTTCTAAAAGCTCAGTTGTTTCGTTGCACAGGGATACTTTGGGCAATTTTAAGTTAACAGACAGTAGTACATTTTTCAAGTAGCACAACAGGTTAAATTACACAGCGGGAATAAGGGTCCTTATTCCCGAAAAAAACAATCAGGAGGCAACACCTCCTGATTGTTTTTTTGCAAGGATAAAATGGATTGACAGGAAGAAAAAGGAATGATACGATCAATGTGTCGTAAAAGTTAACCAGCGGGATCTATGCAAAAGGGTTACATTTACTTTGGCAATCAAACCCCGAAAAAAAAGAGCGGGATTGCGCAAAAAAAGATTGACATTTCTGAAGGGATATGATATAGTGTTGTATGTGTCCTGAGGAAAGAAGATGAAATCAGGATAGAATGCGCTTCTAGCTCAGTTGGTAGAGCACCTGACTCTTAATCAGGGTGTCCAGGGTTCGAGCCCCTGGAGGCGCATGAAAGAGGCATCCGCTGTTGCGGATGCCTCTTTCTTTTTTTCGCGATACGCGGGCGTATCGCGACACGCCCGCGTGTCGCAGAGGATAGGGAAGGGAAACTTTCTTATCCGATATCCGAGGGGTTCGATTATAGAAAAAGATGCTGAAAAAAAGAAGAAATGACGGCAATGATTGACCAAATTTATACAAAAAGAGTGCCGACGATCGGAAATAAAACTGTGAAAACCGACAAATTTACAAAAAATTAAGGAAAAGGCTTGATTTTCTTTAGAATGTATTCTATAATAGTCCCAGTTTTGAAAGAGCCAAATAATTTGGCGATGACGCGCTTCTAGCTCAGTTGGTAGAGCACCTGACTCTTAATCAGGGTGTCCAGGGTTCGAGCCCCTGGAGGCGCATTAAAAGTACCGGTTTTGAAGACGCAGGAGCTTCGGGGCTGGTGCTTTTTTTGGCTTAAAAAGAAAATTATATCATAATTGTTACATGAAAGTTACAATAATATAAGAATATTACAAAAAAGGGTTGACGTTCAATTGCTTTCATGGTATCCTAGGGGAAGTTCACAATAATGAAATAAGAAAGAGAGGAGAAATCCCGAGAATGAAACGATTTTTGATGTTGCTGTTGACAGGAAGTTTATGTCTGACGATGATGGCTTGCGGGGGGAATCGGTCATCGCTGGATGCTTCTGCTGAGGATGGAGTGGAAGAGAGTGGTTCGCTGGAATCCAATGAGATACAGACAGAAGAAGAATCGGAGGAAGCCACTGAAACAGACAGCGATGAATCCGGCCAGTCATCGCAGCAGGGCGATGAGGAGGAGACCGAAAGCAAAGAGGAGTCTTCCGAAGCGGTCTCTGCCGGAAGTTATCTGGATGATTTGTATGAATTTAAAGTCAGCATAGGAAAGATTTCTTATCGCATTCCGATCACATACAATGTGATGATTGCCAGAGGCTGGACGTATGAGGGCGATGAGACGGTGACATTAAAGCCAAGCCAGTATACCAGCCAGGAATTGATCGAGAGGGGGGATGTGATTCTCTCGGCTTCTTTCTTTAACGTTGGAATCAATACAGAGGAGATCAAAGATGCACTGATCGGGCAGCTGGTTTTTGACCGTTTGAATCTTCTTGGATGTGAGACCGAGATTCTTTTTCCGGGAAATATTGTTTACGGGGAATCGACAAAGGAAGAGATTGTTTTTGCATACGGGGATCCGGACCGCACAGAGGAAGCAGACGGGAAAGAACAGCTGATTTATGAAAAAGGAGAGTATCAGCACATCACTTTTACCATCGACCAGACAAGCGGCCAGATTTGTGATGTGGAAATGATGAATTTTGAGGAGCCGGAAAACTTTCCGGGAGGACAAATCAGCAAGGATGTGCCGCAGGAAGTGACAGATTATACGGCTCCGGAAACGCTGGGAGAGGACCTTTCTAAACCGTATGTCAGCATTGAAGACAATTTGTATGAACTTCCGGCACCGGTTTGTGCATTTTTGGACAATGGATGGTCGATTGTGGAGGAAGGCTCCCATGAGGCAGTTGTCGCAAAAGGGGCGGGAACGGTTACACTGGAAAAAGACGGAACGCGTATTACTTCAGATGTCATCAACTATGCCGACACAGCGGTTTATGTGGAGAATTGTTTTGTTACGACGGTTTACGTGGACCTGGAAGAAAATGAGAACGGAATGATGAGCATTCCGAATGGAATCTGTATCCACATGCCATCCTCTGAGTTGGAGACAATCCTGAAAGGTGTTCGCTATACCGAAACAAACGATGGACGATTTGTATATTATACAATTTCCCACAGAGGCGGTGAGGAAAACGGATTTATCATTCGCCTTAACCAGCAGACAAGCCAGGTGGATTCCATCGTGTGCAAGAGAATGCCGGAACAATATTAAGAAGAGACCAGAGGCAAACGGTCGAAGAATAAAATATTTTGTAAAAACCATTGAAAAAATAAGTCAATGATGTATAATGAAGGTGTACAAAGCTCAAACGGGAAGCCGGACAGCAAAAGCAGCATCTTTTGAGGAGAGGGCTCCCGTGTCCAGTATTTTGAGGAGGTATCAAAAATGAAACGATTGGTGAGTCTCTTACTGGCAGGCGTTATGGCGGTTAGCCTTGTTGCCTGCGGAACTTCCAGTAGCTCGAGCAGCTCGGAACCTGCTCAGACAGGCGGAACCGAATTGGAAGAGCATGGTTCAAGCGAACAGGAAACCGGATCGGAAGTCGATCCTTCTTCTGTTAAGGTGGGCATGATTACCGATACGGGCGGTATCCATGACAACTCATTCAACCAGTCTTCCTGGGCAGGTCTGCAAAGAGCAGAGGAGGAACTTGGAATTACTGTCAGCTATCTGGAGTCTAAGACAGACGCAGATTACTCCACAAACATTGAGGCTTTTGTGGATGAGGGATATGACCTGATTATTTGTGTTGGATTTATGCTTGCAAATGCGACGAGAGAAGCAGCAGAGACATATCCGGATCAGAAGTTTGCAATTCTTGATGATTCTTCTTGTTCCGATCTGGACAATGTTGCATGTCTGATGTTCGAGCAGGCACAGGCATCTTATCTGGTTGGCGTTGTAGCCGGTATGATGACAGAGAGCAATACGTGCGGTTTTGTCATTGGAAACAATACCGAAGTTATGAATCAGTTCGGCTACGGATATATCGCAGGAATTCTGGATACCAACGAAGAGGCAAAGGTACTTCAGTACAACGCCAATGCATTTGGAGACACAGCAGTTGGAAAGACTGCTGCAGTTGATATGATTACCAAGGGTGCAGACGTTATCTTCCACGCAGCAGGCGGTACCGGAAGCGGTGTTATTGAGGCATGCAAGGAGAACAATATCTGGGCCATCGGTGTTGACTCTGACCAGAGCTACCTGGCTCCGGAAAATGTGATTACCTCTGCAATGAAGAGAGTAGACAATGCTTCCTATCAGGTTTCCCAGAGTGTATTGAATGGTACATTTGAGGGCGGCATTCAGGTATTTAGCCTGGAGGACGGCGGTGTAGACATTGCTCCGACAGATACCCTTCTTCCGGATGAGGTAAAGACAGCTGTTCAGGAAGTAAAAGAAAAAATTCTCTCCGGTGAGATTGTTGTTCCGGAGGACAAGGAAAGCTTTGAAGCAAAGTATGGCGACATCTATGAATTGGATTGATGAATTGCTGTGAGGAAGGGTTCTCCCAGCAGACGTTGACCACAATTGGGAGGCTGTATCAGGAATTCTGATACAGCCTTTTCTTTTGGAAAAAGATTCTTTTCAAGAAAAAAAGAATGGACTGGACAAATGCAAAGGCAAAAGTTATACTAAATGTAACGATTAATGAAATAGTTTAGGGAGGTTTGGATGAGAAGTCTAACTTTAGAGCGGATTGAAAATCTGCGTCAGAACATTTATGACACGATCACCGGGACGACGGAGACGTTTGAACAAAAGATAACATCGCTGGCTCGCCACGCGGATTCTTTCATGGAGGTTTTGAATCTTCCGGAGGGACTCGATGACCTTTTGAATGTGCCTTATGAGAGAAGATGTATTTGTGATTTAAATGAAGGACATGCCCCGCTGCGTCCGCGCTATATCACGCCGGATTACCCGAAGCTGATGCGAGAGGGAAGTGCATTTCTTCAGCTGGATGCTCCGACGGATTTGTGGGAAGCGCTCAATTCCCTGCTCATTTTTTACCGGCACGTTCCAAGTGTTACAAATTATCCGGTGTTTATCGGAAATCTCGATCAGCTGCTGGAGCCGTTTCTGGATGGATTGGACGACGCGGTGATTCGAAAGGCGTTCAAACTGTTCTTAACGAACATTGACCGGACCATTTTGGATTCCTTCTGCCATGCGGACATCGGCCCGGTTCCGACAAGAGCCGGTCGTCTTTTGATGGAAGCGGAGGCAGAGTTAGAGCACGCAGTACCGAATCTGACAATGCGCTATGATGCATCGCTGACGACAGATGCGTTTGCCCTGGCCGGAATTCAGTGTGCGCTCCGCAGTGCGAAGCCAAGCTTTGCCAATCACCGAATGTTTTTGAAGGAATTGGGAGATCATTATGTCATTGCCAGTTGTTACAACGGTCTTTTGGAGGGCGGAGGATCCTATACGCTGTGCCGTCTTTTGCTGAATCATATTGCAGATAGGGCGGATTCTGTTGAGCAGTTTCAGGCGGAAACGCTTCCGCATGTGATGGAAGTCATGGCGCAGTATATGGATGAGAGGATCCGCTTTATCGTAGAGGAGAGCAATTTCTTTGAGAGCAATTTCCTTGCACAGGAGGGATTTATCTCCAGGGATCGCTTCACGGCGATGTTTGGCCTTGTCGGATTGGCGGAATGTGTGAATACGCTCATGGAAAAAGAGGGAAAAAGCGGACGCTTTGGCCATGACCCGGAGGCGGATGCGCTCGGTGTGGCAATTATGGAGCAAATCGATCGCTTCAACAAAAATCATGTCAATCCCTACTGCGAAGGGACCGGAGGACATTTCCTTCTCCACGCGCAGGTTGGTCTCTCGGATGACTGCAACACGAGCCCAGGAACGCGCATTCCGATCGGAGAAGAGCCGGAGGAGCTGTTGGATGAGTAAAAGCATATGAATCGGTTCCACAAATATTTTCCGTCCGGAACGGGGGATATTTTCCCGGTGGATATTACCGTACACAACAATCCGGAATATGTGCTGGACATCATAAAGGGATCTTTCCAGATGGACATCCGATACTTGTCGTTCTACCGCAGCGACAGTGATGTGATCCGGGTGACGGGATATCTGGTTAAGCGCTCAGAGATGGAAAAGCTGGATGCGGGTAAGAATGTGCTTCAAAATACGACAGGACTCGGTCTGGGCGCCGCTCAAAATTGCAAAATTTTGCAGAGGAAGGTGAGATAAGAGAGGAGTCAGATTCAAATTGGAAGCTATTGTAAATCGGATTATTCCGTTTAGCAGTGTAGATGGGCCGGGAAACCGGACAGCTGTTTTTCTGCAGGGCTGCAATTTTGACTGTATGTATTGTCACAATCCGGAGACCATTCAATTTTGCAGACAGTGCAAACGCTGCCTTGCCGTCTGTCCGACAGGAGCGATTTCACAAAATCCTGTTAGCGGAGCCGTGGAATTTGATCCCAAACGCTGCTGTGGGTGCGACTCCTGCATCCGAACGTGTCCCTACAACAGTTCTCCCAGGACGGTGCGCATGAGTGCAGAGCAGGTCATGGAAGAGGTCAGGAAAAATATTCCGTTTATTCGCGGAATGACCGTCTCCGGGGGAGAATGTACGATGCAGCGGGACTTTTTGAAAGAGCTGTTTTCTCTTGCAAAGAAAGAAGGCCTTCATTGTCTGATCGACAGCAATGGGAGTTATGATTTTGGCGCGGATGCGGAGCTGATGGCTGTGACCGATGGGGTAATGCTTGATCTGAAGGCATTTTCGCCGCAGGAGCATGAGAAAATAACAGGCGCCTCCAACGGACAGGTTCTGGAAAATGCGGTTCTTCTGGCTCAGATGGGGAAGCTCACAGAGATCCGAACGGTTGTTGTGCCGGGACTGTTTGATGGCTCAGAGACGGTGCGGGAGGCGGTGAAGCTGCTGCTTGCCTGGCAGGACCGGTCTCCGACGCGCTATAAACTGATTTCGTATCGCCCGATGGGTGTTAGGACGAAGTACCGCTATCTTAGGACACCGACCAGAGAGGAAATGGAGCAATTGGAATGCGAGGCAAGATCGCTCGGATGGAAACGTGTTGTGACGACGTAAACGGCACAGGAAATTCAAAGGGTAACATCCTTTGGAATAGAGGTATCAATCAATTCACAAAAAACGCCGGGAAGGCGGAATGGAGGAACACATGAGGAAAGAAAGGCATGTAGACCTGAACGAAGTGGTCATTGAGATGAAAGATATTGTCAAAAAATTTGGCGATTTCACAGCCAATGACGGCGTTCAGCTAAAGGTTCACAAAGGGGAAATCCATGCAATTCTGGGAGAAAACGGTGCGGGGAAAAGTACTCTGATGAACATTTTGTACGGCCTGTATCGCCCGACTTCCGGGGAAATTTATGTCAATGGAGAGAAGACGGAGATCGACAATCCCAAAAAAGCCATTGAATGCGGAATCGGAATGGTGCATCAGCACTTTATGCTCGTGCAGCCGTTTACGGTGACGGAAAACATTGTCCTCGGGATGGAGCCGACAAAAGGAATCTCCCTTGACATGAAAAAGGCCAGAGAGTATGTCGTACAGATTTCAGAGAAATACGGAATGTCAGTAGACCCGGATGCAAAGATTGAGGACATTTCGGTGGGAATGCAGCAGCGCGTGGAAATTTTAAAAGTGCTGTTTCGGGGAGCCAGTACACTGATTTTGGATGAGCCGACAGCGTCGCTGACTCCGGGGGAAATTCAGGAATTGATTGAGATTATGCGCAACCTGACAGCCGATGGAAAATCCATTATCATCATCACCCATAAACTCAAAGAGATCAAAGCGTGTGCCGATTACTGCACGATCATCCGAATGGGAAAATATATCAATACGGTGGATGTCCAAACGGTGACGGAAAACGATCTCGCCAGTATGATGGTAGGGCGAAACGTTACGTTCCAGGTACAAAAGGAAGAGCAGCAGCCGGGGGATGTCGTTTTGGATGTCAGGAACCTGCACGGAATGGATTATCGGAAGGTAGAGATTTTAAAAGGACTCAACCTTCAGGTGAGGAAGGGAGAAATCCTTGGAATTGCCGGAATTGACGGAAACGGACAGACAGAGCTTGTGGAAATCATCACCGGGCTGAGAAAGGCGACTTCCGGAAGCATTTCCATAAAAGGGGAGGATATTTTCAACAAGAGCCCGAGAGAAGGATTTCTAAAAGGGGTATCCAGTATCCCGGCGGACCGCCAAAAACACGGGCTTGTCCTGGAGTTTTCTGTGGCGGAAAACATGGTGCTGCAAAATTTCAATGAGCCTGCCTATCAGAAAAAACATTTCATTCAGAGTGATGCCATAAAAGCGTTCACCGAGGAGGCGATCGAGAAATACGATATTCGACCGGCAGATTGTGCGGAGAAACCGGCGGGCACATTGTCCGGCGGAAACCA
>CASGAH010000004.1:7621-51252 GCA_949299375.1 uncultured Eubacteriales bacterium
CAGCCCACCCGTGGCCTGGATGTGGGAGCCATTGAGTATGTTCACCAGTACATTGTGGGACAGCGAAACAAGGGGAAAGCGGTTCTGCTCGTCTCGTTTGAGCTGGATGAGATCATGAGTCTTTCTGACCGCATTGATGTCATTTACGACGGGAAGATCGTCGGTTCGATGGCGGGAAAAGATGCGGATGAAAATACACTTGGATTAATGATGGCAGGAGGTGCCGACCATGAATAAGATAAACAAATTTTTGCAAAGCCGGGCGTTCTTGACTTTGATTGCGATACTGGCCGGCTTCATCGTTGGGGTGATCTTTTTGCTGCTTGTTGGAATCAGCCCGGTGACGGCGTATGCGAAATTGTTTGACAGCGTTTTCAGCAGACCGAAAAATCTCGCGTACTGTGTTGTCTACGCAACGCCGCTCATTTTCACGGGACTTTCCGTTGCATTTTCATTCCGGACGGGTGTTTTTAACATCGGCGCGGAAGGTCAGTTTGTCGTGGGCGCGCTGGCGGCCTGCTCGGTTGGAATTCTTGTCGATGTGCCGGCGATCATTCACATTCCGCTCTGTTTTCTGGCGGCTGCGGCTGCGGGCGCGCTGTGGGGCGTGATTGTCGGATTCCTGAAAGTCAAATGGGGAATCAACGAAGTTCTCTCAATGATTATGTTCAACTGGATTGCTTTTTACCTGTCAAATTTCTGTGTCGATGAAATCGAAGCCATCCACACAGATGGAACGGCAGACGCGACGAAAAATGTACTGGATTCCGCAAGAATTCTTCTTCCGGAATCGATCCGGTCTTTTCTGGCGCCAACGTCCAATTATGGAATATTCCTTGCCATCGCCGCAGTGATCATTGTCTACATCATCATCGAAAAAACGACGCTCGGATATCAGCTGAAAGCGGTGGGATTTAACAAGAGCGCGGCAGAGTACGGAGGCATCCACGTAAACAAAGCCATTCTGACGGCCATCGGCATTTCCGGTCTTCTGTCTGGAATCGGGGGCGCGGTTCATGTTCTGGGAATGGGACAGCGAATCAGCGTCTTTGCGGCACAGGAAGGGTTTGGCTTTGAGGGGATCAGCGTTGCCCTGATCGGGGCCTCAAGTCCGGTTGGAGTGCTGTTTAGCGGTCTGTTTTATGGAGCCATGAAATACGGCGGTTCCAGACTGAACCTGATCCAGGCGCCGTCCGAGATTGTAAATATTATTATGGGAACCATTGTATTTTTCATTGCGATTTCTCATGTATTTCAAATTGTAATCCGAAGAAGGGGAGGGAAATGAGATGATTGATAGTTTGGGAATTATTATTTATGCGATACTGGTTTATACCCCGCCTCTTCTTTTTGCCGCGCTGGGGTCTTGTTTTTCGGAGAACAGCGGCGTGATAAACATTGGAATTGAAGGGATGATGACCATCGGCGCGTTCACCGGTGCTGCCGTTGCATATTATACCCACAATCCGTGGTTTGCCTTTCTGTGTGCCGGTCTGGCAGGCGCCGCGTTTGGCGCGCTCCATGCGATGGCCACAGTTTCCTTTGGCGCAGACCAGACCATTTCCGGCACAGCCATCAACTTCCTGGCGCCCGGGGTGGCCGTTCTTCTGGCAAAAGCGCTGTTTAATTCTTCGGATACGCCGGCTTTGGACACAACGGACAAGATGCCGATCTTATTTAACGATCTGTTTCAGGGCGGTTCAACCTGGGGGAATTTCCTGAAAAACATTTTCTGCAATTACTCCTCCACGTATCTCGTTTTCGTGTCGGTTTTTGTCGTATGGTTTGTCTTTTATAAGACACGCTTCGGGATGCGGCTGAGAGCCGTGGGAGAACATCCAAGAGCCTGTGACACACTTGGAATCAATGTATATGCCATGCGGTATGCGGCGGTCATTATCTCAGGCTTTCTGTCAGGGCTTGGAGGCGCCTGCGTGACAATGGCCATTGCCAATCAGTTCCGTCCGATCTCTGTTGTGGGACAGGGATTCATCGCCATCGCTGCCGTTATTTTTGGAAAATTCCGTCCTCAGGGAGCGATGTGGGCGTGTCTTCTGTTCGGAATGTGTACCGGCTTAAAAGTTGTTCTTGGATCGAACAATGTCATCTCGCCGCAGCTGATTTCCATGATTCCGTATGTTGTAACCGTTATCGTGCTGATTTTGTTTGTCGGAAAATCAAGAGTTCCATCCGCAAATGGAAAGCCTTATCAGAAGACAAAATAAAAAAAGAGCTGCTGTGAATCGGCTAGGGGAAGACTTCGTCTTTCCCTGGCCGATTCACCTGTCAAGTGCCTTTATCCGATTGATGCGCAGCTCACGGCAAAAGCGGATGGGAGGGACTCACATCATCGGGTCCGAACCCAAGGGGGAGGAGCTGGCGGAGTGTGTAAATATGGTAGTGTGTCTCATCGGAAGCCAAAATGATCTGGAAGGAGTCGGGATCGGTAAATTCCATCATGACTTGTCTGCACACACCGCAGGGGGGACACTGTCTGGTCGGCATCCCCTTTGGACCTCCGACAATGGCGATTGCGCAGAAATCGGTTACGCCATCGCTGACCGCTTTGAAAAAGGCGGTGCGCTCTGCACAGCTGGTTGGCGTGTAGGCCGCATTCTCAATGTTGCATCCGGTATAAACCACTCCATTTGCGGCCAGAAGAGCCGCGCCAACCTGAAAATGGGAATAGGGGGTGTAGGCATTGCAGCGGGCTTTTAACGCTTGCTGAATCAATGCAGAAATATCCATATCACGTGCCTCCTTTCTGGATGGGTCAGCCGTTCCAATCCCGGACAAGCTGAATACAAGAGCTGCTTCCGATGCGGCTGCATCCTGCGTTTAGAAAGGCTCCCAGATCTTTGAGACTTTTTACGCCGCCTGCAGCTTTGATTTTGACATTGGGCCCGATCTCTTCCCGGAAGAGAACAACGTCTTCCATCGTTGCCCCGTTTGTGCCAAAACCGGTGGATGTTTTGATATAATCCGCGCCGCCTTCGGTCACACATTTGCACAGTGCGATTTTCTCATCGCGTGTCAAATAGCAGGTTTCAACAATTACTTTCAAAATATGATCTCCCGCGGCCTCCTTTAGGGCGCGGATTTCTTCTGTAATACGGTCGTAGAGATGGTTTTTGGCATCAGCAATGTTGATGACCATGTCAATCTCGTCGGCGCCGTCTGCCAGCGCCTGCTTTGTCTCAACGACTTTTGCCGCGGTGACGCTGTATCCGAGCGGAAAACCGACAACCGTGCAGATTGTGAGATCCGGGTACGCCTCGCGGACGCGGCGGATGTAGGAGGGAGGGATGCAGACAGAGGCGGTCTGATATTCCAGCGCTTCTTTGCAGAGCTTGTCGATGTCCTCCCAGGAGGCAAATGCCTTGAGCTGTGTGTGATCGACCGAATGGAGCATTTCAAAGGGTGTCATAAACAATCCTCACTTTCGTCAGATATTTGTGCCAAAACGAGCGGCTTTTGCAGGGGGGCAGAAGCACCGAATGTCAGTGCCTGCAGAAATCGATCCCGGGCGGGTTTCAGTGTTTCTTCCCGGGACGTATGAAGGACGGCGATGACGTCCCCCCTGTGAACAAAATCCCCGGTTTTTTTCTTCAAAAAGATGCCTGCGGAGTAATCCAGACGGCTTTCCTTTGTCTCCCGCCCCGCTCCGAGAAGAGAGGAGGCGACGCCGCATCCCTGGGTGTCCATCTCTGTGAGATATCCGTCCGTCGGAGCGCAGACCGGTGTCTGATATGCCGAAGGGTGAAATGTGTCCAGATCGTCCAAAACGGAGACGTCACCGCCCTGGGCGGCAACCATGTTTTGGAAGGAAGAAAAAGCGCTCCCGTCCGACAAAACCTGTTCGGCCATCCTGCGGCAGTCATCCATGGATCCCTTTTCGGAAAGATACAAAAGATACGATGCCAAAAGGATGCAGATGCCGCGCAGATCGCGCGGGCCGTGTCCCTGCAAAACCGAGATGGCTTCCTTTACTTCCAGCGCATTTCCGATGCAATTGCCGAGGGGAACGTCCATATTTGTGACAAGTGCAATCGTCTTGCGGCCGGAGTGTCTTCCAATTGCAACCATCGTCCTGGCAAGAGCAACGGCATCCGGGAGTGTCTTCATAAAAGCGCCGTTTCCCGTCTTTACGTCCAGCAAAATACGGTCGCTGCCGGAAGCAAGCTTTTTGCTCATGATCGAGGATGCAATCAGAGGGATGCTGTTGATGGTTCCCGTCACATCCCGCAGCGCGTAAAGCTTTTTGTCGGCGGGGGCGATGCTGCCGGATTGTCCGATGATGGCGGCGCCGTTTTCATTGACGATCCGGAAAAACTGTTCCCGCGTCATGGATGTCTGAAAACCCGGGATGGATTCCAATTTATCGATTGTCCCGCCGGTATGTCCAAGCCCGCGCCCCGACATCTTGGCGATCTTCCCGCCGGCGGCGGCAACCATCGGTGCGATAATCAGTGTTGTCTTGTCACCGACGCCTCCGGTAGAATGTTTGTCCACTTTGATTCCCTGGATGGGGGACAGGTCGACTTGATCTCCGGACTGCGCCATCGCCTGCGTCAGCGCCGCAGTCTCGGATGCAAGCATTCCTTGAAAAAAAATGGCCATGAGCATGGCGGACATCTGGTAATCGGGAATCGCTCCCGATACGTAGCGGCGGATGATAAAGTTAATTTCTTCCGGGGTGAGAACACCGCCGTCGCGTTTCTTTTCGATGAGATCGAGCATACGCATAATAATACCTCCTTTCTCTGTCTGTTTCGCAGTATCTTCTACCAATCAGTATATCACTTTTTTTGTCTTTTTTCCACTGGTTTGCAAAATTTTCAGAAAAAAAGCGTTGTCGGAAGCCCAAAGAAATGATACACTAGAAGTGCAAAATAGAAAGATAGAATGGAGGCGTGTCAAATGAAATGGAAAACGATCCTTCGGGCAGGATGGATTGCATTGTTCTTTGTGATGTGCTGCGGATGTGGTTCCGGAAGAGAAAAGCCTTCCTTCTCGGCGGGCGGCGAATCCACCGGTGCGCAGAGCGTTTCGACGGAGGAGAGCGAAAGCCAGCCAGAACAATCCGAAGCGACAGAACAATCCGGAGAGGAAACGTTTGCGGAATTTCCTCTTGAGACACAATCACTCCCGGATTCAGAGCAGGACAGTCTGGCCTTTTCGGCGTTGTATTGTCCGACTAACGAAACCGGATCCGGAGCCTGCGAATACCCTTCGGTCATCGTCATTTCATCGGAGGAAGCGTGGAGAGAATACTACGAGCAGAATCAGAGCCGGTACCAGTTTGGACGTTCCATCGGGGACAGTCCATCGTTTGAGGAACTTGTGCAGAGTGAGCAGTATTCGGAAGAATTTTTCAAAGACAACAATCTCGTTCTTGTTGTCGCGCAGGCATCGAGCGGCTCTGCCCGCTATGAAGTGACCGGAATCTCAGAGAACGGAGAAATCCACATTGCGGTTCATATGCCGTCAATCGGAACAGCAGATATGGCACAGTGGCACATCGTCATTGAAGTGAGCAAAGACGGGCCGCAGCAGTATACGACAAACCTGTTGTCCAATGAGACGGATCAGCAGAGCCGTCGAAAGCGCACGACATAAATTGCTTTCTGCTGCTGTCCGGCGAATGTCTCTCTGTCTTTGCGGGGCAGACAAGAATCCCCATCCACTCCAGGGATGGGAAGGAATGGATGGGGGCGTGCGCCAGCCACTTAGCGAACGAGGTCAGCGGACGCCTTATTCGTCTCTCCGATGATGTAGTGCGGCCGTTTCTTTACCTCCAGGTAAGTCTTGGCAATGTATTGTCCCATAATGCCCATGCAAAACAGCTGAATGCCTCCGATGAGGGTGATGATGCAGACGAGAGAAGGCCATCCGGCGACAGGATCTCCAAACAGCAGTTTTCGGACGACAATGACAAGAATCATAAGGAAAGAGAGGATCGTAAAAAAAAGTCCCATTCCCGAAGTGATCGAAAGGGGAACCTGAGAAAAATTCACAATCCCGTCAATGGAATATTGAAACAGTTTCCAGAAACTCCACTTGGTCTCCCCGGCAGCTCTCGCGACATTCTCATAGGGAAGCCAGCATGTCCGGAATCCAACCCAGCCGAAAATACCTTTGGAGAAGCGGTTGGACTCTCCCATCGCGACGATGGCATCGCACATCGGACGCTTCATGAGCCGGAAATCTCTCGCCCCGTCTACAATATCGGCATCCGAGATGCGGTTGATCAGGCGATAAAACATTCGGGCAAAAAAAGAGCGGATGGGCGGCTCTCCGATTCGGGAAACTCTGCGGGTGGCGACACTGTCGTACTCGCCGCAGTGCAGAATGTCCAGCATCTTCGGGAGAAGAGAAGGGGGATCCTGCAGATCGGCGTCCATCACGGCGACGTAATCTCCCGAGGCATTGCAGAAACCGGCGTACATGGCGGCTTCCTTTCCAAAGTTTCGCGAAAACGACAGATAGAGGACGCGGGGATCGCGGTCGGCAAACGTGCGAAGAAGCGCAAGCGTGTTGTCTTTGGAACCGTCATCGACAAACAAGAACTCAAAGGAGACGTCCCGCATGGAATCGGCGACCCGACAGATCTCCGAATAAAACAGCGGGAGTGCATTCTCCTCATTGTAACAGGGAATAATAATAGAAATCTGCTCTGGCATGAAACAGTCCTTTCTGAGTGATTTGGGACAGCGGGAGAAACTGCGTTGAAATCAGGATGTGAAATGAAACTTTGTCATCAGATCTCCCATGCTGTAGGTCATCGGTCCGGAGGGACGAATCATCTCAATGATCGGGCGCATCGTGCGCTCAAACTCCTCCTCATTTTTGGAGAGGGCGAAAATGATGGATGTGTTGCGCGCATCCCAGAGGGCGTCGTGCATCGTTCCCTCAAACTTCTTGCTGATGGAGCCGACTGCGACTTCCAGGGATATGCGGTGCTCCAGCCCGAGAATGTCGCAAAACTGCCGCTGAAAATCAACCCAATTCTTGGTCAGAACAGAGAATTGCTCTGAATCGATCTGTTTGAGCGCCATTTCGCGCTGGATTTGGCGCAGATCGGTGTCGCTCCATGCATAGATGCAGAACGAGTCGTCGCCGCTTTTGGATATGCACCAGTCGCGGAACTGTTCCATTGCGCCGAGAAAAAGCGGCGCATCTTTTACTTTCTCATTGGTCACTCCGGTGAGATCTTCGTATTTTTTAGAGATCTCGTTGTACTCTGGCTTGACGTATTGACAAAATTCTGCGATCTCCTTGTAGTCGTCATCCAGCATAACTGCGCCGATCTCAATGATCTCATTCCGGCAAATGGATCGGGCTTCCTTGAATTTCGACCGAATCGCATTCATCTCAAAATCTACAAATATATATTTCATAATCAAATCCTTTCATCTCAATGGTACGGCACCTGTTCCCATTCGGAGGGTGGAGGAATCGTTTGGTCTCAGATAGTGGTATCATAGCACATTTTTCGGTGTTTGCATATCTTTTTTTTGTTGAAAATGTCCTTCGAAAACCTCTTGACAAAAAAATTAAAATCCCTTATAATGACAGAAATTTCATACATCTTTGATTCTGATGAAAAAGGCAATGACAAGAAAAAGTAGGAATGAGCGGAAGCTACAGAAAGCAGCCGGTGGATGAGAGGCGCAGGGGAAACTGATTCTGAATACATCTTTGAGCTTCGCACCGAATGGAGGAGAGACTCTCTTAGTAGGCTGCGACGGACAGTCCGGGCATCCGTTAACATGCCAGGGTATCGCGTCTCTTTGTGAAAAATCAGCAGGAGATTCCGTACCCGCAGAGGCAGGCAGCGTGAGCTGTCTGTAAAAGAAAGGTGGTATCACGAGATCAATCCCTCGTCCTTTCCAGTTTACCCTGGAAAAGACGAGGGATTTTAATTTATAGATGGATTGGCTGCCTGACGGCGATCCAAAAGAAAGGAGAAAATATGGGAATCTATGAAGAATTAAAAGAGAGAGGTTTGATTGCACAGGTGACAGACGAGGAGGAAATCCGTGAACTTGTCAACAATGGGAAGGCAACGTTTTATATCGGATTTGACCCTACGGCGGACAGCCTTCACATCGGACATTTCATGGCGCTTTGTCTGATGAAGCGTCTTCAGATGGCGGGAAACAAACCCATCGCACTTGTGGGCGGAGCAACGGGAATGATCGGTGATCCAAGCGGAAAAAACGACATGAGAAAAATGCTGACGAAGGAAGAAATTCAGCACAATTGCGAATGCTTCCGCAAACAGATGAGCCGCTTTATCGACTTTTCCGATGGAAAGGCACTCCTTCTAAACAATGCGGACTGGCTGATGGATTTGAATTATATCGATCTTCTTCGGGAAGTCGGCGCACATTTCAGCGTGAACCGTATGCTGACAGCAGAATGCTACAAGCAGAGAATGGAGCGGGGGCTCTCATTTTTGGAATTCAATTACATGATTATGCAGAGCTACGATTTCCTGAAATTGTTTCAGGAATACGGATGCAACATGCAGTTTGGAGGAGACGACCAGTGGAGCAACATGCTTGGCGGAACCGATCTGATTCGCCGGAAACTGGGGAAAAATGTATACGCGATGACCATCACACTTCTCTTGAATTTTGAGGGGAAGAAGATGGGAAAAACCGAGAAGGGCACCATTTGGCTTGACCCGCAGAAGACATCGCCGTTTGACTTCTACCAGTACTGGAGAAATGTGGCAGACGAAGACGTGCTGAAATTTTTGCGAATGCTTACGTTCCTTCCGATGGAGGAAATTAAGGCAATGTCTTCTTGGGAGGGAAGCCAGCTCAACCGTGCAAAAGAGATTCTGGCATTCGAGATAACAAAACTCGTGCATGGGGAGGAAGAGGCGAAAAAGGCGCAGGACAGCGCCAGACTTTTGTTTGGAAGCGGAGATGCGGATCATATGCCGGAAAGCAGGATCAAAAAAGATGAGATTGCAGAGGAAGGCATCGATGTGATCTCTCTTGTTGTAAAGGCCGGACTTGCCGCTTCCCGCTCGGAGGCGAGAAGAGTCGTGGAGCAGGGAGGGTTCTCCTTAAACGGAACAAAGGTTACAGACATCCGGAAGACATTTCTGGCAGAAGAAATCGACAATGCAGTTGTAAAGAAGGGAAAGAAGAGCTTCAAAAAGCTGATTGTGGAATAAGGGGGGAACAATGAATTTTTTAGAAGAGAGAATCGTGAAGGACGGCATCGTAAAACCGGGAAATGTGCTCAAGGTAGACTCTTTTTTGAATCATCAGATGGACATTTCCCTGATGAATGAAATCGGAAAAGAATTTCACCGCCGGTTTGCAGACTGCCAGATCACAAAAGTTCTGACCATTGAGGCGTCCGGCATTGCCATTGCCTATCCGGTCGCCAATGAGTTTGGCGTTCCGATGGTATTTGCAAAAAAATCAAAATCCATCAACCTGGAAGGAGAGATGTACGTCGCCGAGGTCGAGTCGTTTACCCACAAAAACAAAAATCAGGTCGTTGTAGCTAAAAAATTTCTTGGACCGCAGGACCATGTGCTGATCATCGACGATTTTCTGGCCAACGGATGCGCGCTGCAGGGGCTGATTTCGATTGTGGAAAATGCGGGGGCGACGGTAGAAGGGCTTGGAATCGCTGTGGAAAAAGGATTTCAGATCGGTGGAAAAGTCATCCGAAATCTGGGTTACCGACTGGAATCACTGGCCATTGTAGATGAGATGGACGCAGAGACGGGAAGCATCACATTCCGGCCGCAGTGAGATAAAAAACAGTGTCTGTATGCGAAAGAAATCCAGAGCCAGACAGATACTGTTTTTCCCTCTTGAAAAAACCGCGTTTCTGTTCTATAATTTTTACATAGAAAGAGGCTGTGACCCGCAGACAGATGGTCAGGACGCCTCCTCTCTAAATACATATTTTCATTCATGATGGAGGGTAAAGGAAATGGCAAAGAACTACTTTGACTTGACGGGACAGGTTGCGCTTGTAACCGGATGTTCCACTGGTCTTGGTGTACAGATGGCAAAGGCGCTTGCAAATCAGGGGGCAAATATTGTTGTTCTGGCCCGCAGACAGAAACTGATTGAAGAGGTTGCCGCGGAGATCGCAAGCGAATACGGCGTGAAGACACTTCCGGTATCGTGTGACATTACAGATACCGAAAAGGTGGAGGCAGCTGTAAAGACGGTTATGGATCATTTCGGACGGATCGACATTCTCGTAAACAATGCGGGAACCGGCGCTGTCGCTCCGGCAGAGGACATTACCGACGACCAGTTCGCAAACGAGATGAACATCGACCTGTTTGGAACGTTTAAGATGGCAAGAGCTGTGGCAAAGGCAGCGATGATTCCTGCCGGATATGGCCGTATCATCAACATCGCATCGATGTATGGCCTTGTGGGAAATAAAATTGCTCCCGCTTCCCCGTATCATGCGGCAAAAGGCGGCGTTGTCAACCTGACAAGAGCACTTGCCTGCGAATGGGGCGCAAAAGGGATCACTGTAAACTCCATTTGCCCCGGATACTTCTACACACCGCTCACCGTCGATACGTTAAAGAGCGATTTCTTCATTCAGTATGCCAACACGATGATTCCGCTTGCCCGCTATGGCGAAGAGGGCGAGCTGGACAGCGCAGTGATTTTCCTGTCCTCTCCGGCCAGCTCCTACGTAAACGGCGTCATTATGCCGGTTGACGGAGGGTATACCTGCCTGTAATCATAGGAATGGCGGAAACGCCGATCTCACCGAACCATGCGAATTCCCGATGAGGCGAATCCCCGGCCGGAAATTTCCGGACCGGGGATTGTTCGTTTCACCCGTCTGATTTGCCTGTCCGATGCACCGTTGTACAGACGGAGAAAAATTTCAGAAAAAGAGGGTGCTCCATTGACGAATATGCGCGAATTTTGTAGAATGAGAGTAAACCTGCAAAACAGCGGATTTCAGCTGCTTTGGGCAAAAAACAGGTCGTCTGCAGCGGGTATTTTTAGTCTGACGCGGCAGGATGACGGATGGAGGGAAAGATGCTTTTAAAGGATGCGCAGATTGGAAGAACTTATCGAGTAGAAGCCATTGACTTACCATTCCAGCTGGAAAGGCGTCTGGAAGCGCTTGGAATGACGAAGGAAACGCCGCTTTCCATTTTGAACCGGAAGGGAAAAGGGATTTTAATTGTGAAGCTGCGCGGAACACGTTTTGCGCTTGGGTATCATATCACAAAAAATATTACGGTGAAAGAAGGTGGCGGGGATGAGCAGCAGTGAAATGACGATTGGATTTATCGGAAATCCGAACTGTGGAAAGACAACGCTGTTTAATGCGTATACGGGGGCGAATTTAAAGGTGGCAAACTGGCCCGGCGTTACGGTGGAAAAAGTGGAGGGGGCAATTCGGGACCACGGCGTGAGCATTCATCTTGTGGACTTGCCGGGAACGTACAGCCTGACGTCGTACACGATGGAGGAGACGGTCTCCAGACAATTCATTTTGAGCGATGAAGTGGACGTTATCATCAACGTGATCGATGCCTCCGCGATGGAGCGCAGCCTGTATTTGACGCTGCAGCTTTTGGAGCTTGGAAAGCCGGTCGTGCTGGCGCTGAATATGATGGACATTGTGGAGAAGCGCGGGATGGAAATTGACCTGCACCGTTTTCCGGAAATGCTTGGAATTCCGGTCATTCCGGTATCGGCCCGTCAGCGCAGAGGGCTGGACATTCTGATTCACGCCGCCGTACATCACAAGGGGTGTACCGATCCGGACTGTCTGATTCACCAGCACAAAAACACATCGAGCCATCCGCATGACCATCACGCGGAATACGCTATGGTATATTCCGACGAGATCGAGGACAAGATTGACGAGATTGTGCCGCAGCTTAAAAAACGGTATCCGGATTTGTCAAACGAGCGGTGGCACGCGCTGAAATTGCTGGAGGGAGACAAGGAAATTTCCGAGAAATATCCACTGGATTTGCCGGATGTGCTGGACCGAAGCTATGAGTCAGATATTATCAATCAGAAGTATGAGTTCATAGAGGAGATGATTGCGGAGGTGCTCATTCATAAGCAGCGCCAGGATCTTCTCACAGAGAGGGCCGACAGACTGCTGACAAGCAAAATCTGGAGCATTCCGATTTTCCTCGGCATTATGGCGGCGATTTTCTTTCTGACATTTACCGTTGGCGACTGGCTGAAAGGGTATCTGGAGGCGGCAATCGACGTGATTTCTGTGGCGGTGGAGCACGGGCTGGAGGCAATTCACACCGGAGACGTTCTCACCTCCCTTGTGGTGGACGGAATCATCGGCGGCGTTGGAACGATTGTCACGTTTCTGCCCAACATTCTCATTTTGTTTCTCTGCCTGGCGCTGTTAGAGGACAGCGGTTATATGGCTCGTGTCGCCTATGTGATGGAAGGGGTGATGAGCAAGTTGGGCCTTTCCGGCAAAGCTTTTATCCCCATGCTGCTCGGATTCGGATGTACGGTTCCCGCCATTATGGCATCCCGCGCCCTGGAAAATAAGTGGGACAGATACAAGGTGATGCTTGTCACGCCCTTTATGAGCTGCAACGCACGGCTGACCATCTACATTTTGTTTGCAGAGATGTTTTTTGGAAACAAAGCGATGATTGCAGCGTACTCTATGTATCTGATTGGAATTGCAGTGGCCATTCTGGTGTCGGCGGTTCTGCATTGGATCGACCGCAAGAAGAGTGTCAATTACCTCATTATCGAACTTCCGGAGTACAAAATTCCTGACTCCCGCACCGTCGCCATCTACGTATGGGAGAAGGTAAAGGATTATCTTGGAAAAGCGGGAACAACGATTTTTCTGGCAACGCTCATCATCTGGATTTTGCTGAATTTTGGCGTTCAGGGATATTCAGTCGATATGTCGGACAGCTTTGGTGCAGGGATTGGAAAGCTTCTCGTACCGTTTTTTGCCCCCATCGGACTGGGATTTTGGCAGATCGCAGTGGCGCTCATCGCCGGCATCTCGGCAAAAGAAGTTGTCGTATCCAGCTGTGCGGTGCTGTTTGGAATTGTAAACGCCAGCTCCCCCGACGGGATGGCGGCATTTGCGGACAAGCTGGCCCAGATCGGATTTGGACCGCAAAATGCGCTCTGTCTGATGGTATTTTGTCTGCTCTATATTCCGTGTACAGCCGCTCTGGCAACGGTTCGCAAGGAATCCGGCAGCTGGCTCTGGATGGGATTTACGGCGCTTTTTCAGCTGGCGGTTGCCTGGATTGTCACATTTGCGGTGTACCAGATTGGAAATTGGATCATGTAATTCGTGATCTGTAGTTTGACGAGGGAGAAAGGGAGCGAAGGATGGGTTTGACGAAAGAATTGTATGAGACATATTGCGAAATCCTGAAGGAGGAATTGATTCCTGCAATGGGATGTACGGAGCCAATTGCCATTGCCTACGGGGCATCCATTGTGAAAACGCTGCTTGGGAAGATGCCGAACCGCGTAAAGGCGAGTCTGAGTGGAAATATTATCAAAAATGTGAAAAGCGTTGTCGTCCCGGCAACGGGAGGAATGCATGGAATTCCCGCAGCCATTGCCGCCGGGCTTGTCGCCGGATGTCCCCAGCGGGAGCTTGAGGTACTCTCGGTACTTTCAGAGGAGTCGATCGCTGAAATCAAAGCCGTTCTCAGACAGTGTGAGATCGAGATCCGGGAAGCGGACAGCGGCCATATTTTTGACATTCAGCTGACTGGCACTGCCGACGGCCAGGAGGCGAAGGTGCGGATTTTAGACGGACACACAAGCGTCGTCCAGATGGAGAAAAATCATATGCCTGCCCGCATTGAGGGGATTGGAAGGAATGTTTCTGCGGGCGAAACAGCCGGGGCAGACCGCACACAGCTGACGGTGGAGCGCATTGTGGAGTTTGCCCGCGAAGTCAATCTGGAGGATGTGGAGCCGCTTTTGGACCGCCAGATTCGTTATAATATGGCCATTGCAAGAGAAGGGCTTTCAGGAACGTACGGGGCGAATGTCGGAAAAATCATATACGGGGACGGGACTGTGGACGTACGGCAGAAGGCGAGGGCGATGGCGGCGGCGGGATCCGATGCCAGAATGAATGGATGTGAACTTCCGGTCTGCATTCTCTCCGGGAGCGGAAACCAGGGGATTACAGCTTCGGTTCCGGTCATTGTCTACGCGCAGGAGCTTGAGATTGGCCGGGAAGCGATGCTTCGGGCGCTGATTGTCTCAGATCTTGTGACAATTCACCAAAAGACAGGAATCGGCTGTCTGTCCGCCTATTGCGGCGCAATCAGCGCCGGGTGCGGATGCGGCGCCGGCATCACCTATCTTCTCGGCGGCGGATATTCAGAGATTGCACATACCATTGTCAATGCGGTAGCAATCCTGTCCGGGACGATCTGTGACGGGGCAAAATCTTCCTGTGCGGCAAAAATCTCTATGGCAGTGGAGGCCGGCATCCTCGGGGGAGAGATGTACCGTCACGGCTGTCAGTTCTACAGCGGAGAGGGAATCGTGACAAAGGGTGTGGAAAATACCATTCAGAATGTGGGCCGTCTGGCGCGGGTCGGAATGAGAGATACGGACAAAGAGATCATTCGGATCATGCTGGGCGAGTGAAACCATCAAAAAAGTGGTCGGATCGGGAAAATCATCGTTCCCGATCCGACCACTGCTTCGCTGCCCGTCGGAGGATGCGTATGCAGACCCCGGGGGCTTTTTTTGCCGGACTGTCTGCGCCCAATGAGATCGATCGGATTTGCGATTACAGCAGGGCGTCGATTGCCGCTTTCAGAGACGCTTTGGAACCTGCTCCAATCATCTTGCGGACAAGTGTGCCGTTTTTAAAGAAGAGAAGCGTCGGAACGGAGACAATTTCATATTGCTCCGCAAGTTCCATCGACTGGTCTACGTCTACTTTTACGATGGTTGCTTTTTCCTCGTATTCTGCGGAAAGCTGCTCCAAAATAGGAGCGATCATCTTGCAGGGGCCGCACCAGGTTGCAAAAAAATCGACAACAACCGGATGGGAACTGTTTGGTACAATTTCTTCAAATTCAGCTTGTGTAATAACTCTGGCCATAGGCTCTCCTTTCTGAACGTGTTATTTGTGTTTGGAAAATCGGGACAAAATGGGGGACTTTCCGGAAAACCGCTTGAGGATCTCCTCCGTTTCCTTTGCGGAGGCGCTCAGGCGGAGAATCCGAAGATGAAGTTCCCGTTTGTCGTAAGTTGCCCGTTCCAGGGCTTTTTTCATGGAACGTGGAAGAGACATCGCATTCCTCCAAAGAGACACATTTGTTTTATTCTATGCGCTGTTCCCCTGCGGCGGACTCGCTTTCCGGCGGCTTTGCGGACTTGCCTGCGGTACCGTTTCGGCTGGCGATCAGCTTGCAGATTGGATTTCCCATAGAGGAGAAACGCTCTTCATATTCTGTCATGACATTGCCCTGCGCATACGGGCTGTGGTGCAGGTCCCGCGTCGACAGCTCCAGTGTCCAGCCGGCTTCCAGGACGGAGGCTTCGGAGAAGGAAAACAGATCCTGATGATCGGTTTTAAACTCCACACGGCCTTCGGGAATGAGAATCTGGTTGTAGCGGTCAAAATATGCGGCAGATGTCAATCGGCGTTTTGCGTGTCGGTCTTTGGGCCATGGGTCGGAGAAGTTCAGATAGATGAGGGAAACTTCCTCCGGGGCAAAAACTTCTGTCAGTTCTTCTGCATCCATGCGGATGAGATAGAGGTTTGGCAGGCGGAGTTCTTCCAGCTTCTCCAGAGCCCGGACGAGGACAGAGGAATATTTTTCAATTCCAATGTAGTTGATTTCCGGGTGAAGCTGTGCGAGGGCTGTGAGAAACTGTCCCTTTCCCATTCCGACCTCGATGTAGATGGGGCGGGTGTTCCCAAAAACTTCATGCCAGCGTCCCCGGTACGGTTTGGGATCTGGAAAAACGAAGGGACTTTCTTCCATTCGCTCCCGCGATCCTTTTACATTGCGCAGTCTCATGTCGGCTTTGTGATGTCCTTTCTGTAAATAATAATGGAACCAGCTTTATTGTACCACACTTTCGCAGAGATTGCCATAGAAATTTTGAGGATCCAAAACCCGATATCAGGGAACATCCTCATACGGAAAACGGGAGAATGCGGTGGAGACTGTCAAATCATTTGGCTTGGAATGAAAATTTAATATATTTTACAGTGACTTTTTCGGGGAAAAGGTGTATGATAGGAAAGAATAGACCTTTGGAGTTTATTGAATCCGAAATAGATGGGAGATGAGTGAATGGAAAACGTGTTGGAGCGTTTGTATGAGATTGAGGCTTCTGCGACAGCCATTCTGGAACAGACGGACGTTCGGAAGAAGGAGCTGGCAATACAGATGCAGAAACGAATAGAAGAATTTGAAGCGCAGCTGGCAGAGAAGACGGCAGAGACGATTGCCCGGCAGCGCCAGGAGCTTCATGAGAAGATTCAGGAAGATCTGAACAACGAGCAGAAGCGGATGGATGCCCAGGTCAACCATCTGAAGAAAACCTATCAGGAGAGACATACAGAAATCGCAAAGGCTATTTTACAGGAAATCATTCAGGAATAGGAGGGATGGTGCAATGCCGGGAATTTTGTCCTACAGCGGAATTGTGACAAAGACAAAGGCAATGAGAAGCAGGCTGCTGGGAGAACTTTCTTTTCAGGAACTGCAGATGCAGCCTTCCGTTTCAGATGCCCTTGCATATCTGAAACGATATCCGGCGTATGAGAGATGTTTTGAGGATGTGGAAGAGGGGAATATTCACAGAGGACTGATTGAAGCCGATCTAAGCGGCTCGCTCTATGAAGACTATTCCAGGCTGTATCGCTTTGCCAACATGGCGCAGCGCAAATTTCTCGCTCTCTATTTTGCGCACTATGAGGTGCTGCTGCTAAAGCACTGCATCCGGAATGCGTACAATCCCCAGGGAGGCTCTTTGGCGTTAGACCGGTTCCAGGCGTTTTTCAAAAAATACTCCGGACTGGATCTTCTTATCCTTGGAAGATGCAGAAATATGAGAGATTTTGTGGAAGCTTTGAGGGGAACGGTGTACCATTCTCCGATGAAAAGAATGTTTGATTCCGGGCAGGCGACGCTGTATGACTACGAATCGTGTCTGGATCTGTTCTATTTTCAGTATCTTTGGAGGCAGAAAGACCGGATTCTGAAGGGAAATGAGCGCGAAGTCATTACGGAAAACTTTGGATATCAGATTGACCTGCTGAATCTCCAGTGGATTTACCGCGCAAAAAAATACTATCACATGGATTCTGCGGAAATTTATGCGATGCTGATTCCTGTCTCGTACAAAATCAGAGAGCGGGAGAAGCGCCTTCTCGTGGAATCGGAATCGCTCGAATCTTACATGGAGCAGATTCAAAAGACGTATTATGCCAGAGTCGCCAAAAAGGAGCTGGAGGAGGCAAGTTCGCTGGAAAAGCTGTATGACCGGCTGTCCGAGAAGATGTATGCCGTGGCCGTCCGCCAAAACCCGTATTCGCTGGCGCCTGTTCACGATTATCTGTTTCAAAAAGAAAAGGAAATCAGAAGGATCACGACCATCCTGGAGTGCATTCGCTACGGAATCTCCCCGTCAGAGGTGGCAGCCATCTGAATTTTTCGGAAAGGACGAACCATGCGATGCGATCATCGACATCATAGGAACCGTGCGGAGGTGAAGAAATGATTGAGAAAATGCAGTTTTTAAGCATCACCGGCCCCAAGGATGACATTGACCGTGTTGTGGCCAAGTATCTCTCAAAATATGAGATTCAACTGGAAAACGCGCTGTCACAGCTAAAAAATGTGGCGGACCTAAGGCCATACATTGCGATCAATCCGTATAAAGACGCATATCAGCGGTCGCAGGAATTGCTGTGTCTTGCGGATGCGTCAGGGGCTTCGGTGAACGAGAATATGACGCTGGAGGAGGCTTCCCAATGCATTGACGAAGTGAGCAGTCAGTGTGCCTCGATCAACGCGGAAATTCAAAAAAAGAAAGAAGAACAAGAAAGGCTTCAGGCATCCCTGGACAAGATCACGCCATTTGAGGGGCTGAATCTGGATGTCTCCACCATTATGAAGTTCAAGGCGATCAAGTTCCGCTTTGGACGAATTTCCAGGGACTACTTTAAGAGCTTTGAAAAATATGTCTATGACAGTGTGGAGACATTTTTTTATCAGTGCAGGATCGACGAAAACTATGTGTGGGGCGTCTGCTTTGTCCCTGCGACAGAAGTTGCCCGGATTGACGCAATCTACAAATCCATGCATTTTGAGCGGATCTATCTGCCGGACGAGTATGAGGGGACGGCTTCGGAGGCAGTGGCAAAGCTGAATGCGGCCATTGAGGAGATCAAATCCCAGATCCGCCTCTTGACAGAGCAGCGTCAGGCGATCGTGCAGAAGCGGATTGCAGAGATTGTCTCGGCAAACCATGTGCTTGGAATTTTAAATCAAAACTTCAACGTGAGAAAACTGGCAGCCTGTACAGAAAACCAGGAGACCTTCTACATTCTGTGCGGCTGGATGGCCAAAAAGGATGCGGACCGCTTCCGCAGGGAAATCGAGAGCGATTCCAATGTATATTGTATCGTGGAGGAGGACCAGAATGATCTTTTGAATCCGCCGCCGACCAAACTGAAGAATCCGAAGATTTTCCAACCGTTTGAGATGTTTATTCGCATGTACGGGCTTCCCGCCTACAACGAATTCGATCCGACGGTCTTTGTGGCACTGACATACGCCTTTTTCTTCGGATGGATGTTCGGGGACGTGGGGCAGGGACTGCTCCTTGCCATCGGCGGATTTGCCCTCTACCGGGTAAAAAAAATGGATCTGGCAGCCATCATCGGATTTGCCGGCATTTTTTCCACGGTGTTTGGATTTTTGTTTGGCAGCATTTTTGGATTCGAGGACGTCTTGCCGGCGCTGTGGATGCGGCCGATTTCCGCAATGTCGGATGTTCCGTTTATGGGACGGCTCAATACGGTCTTTCTCATCTCCGTCGCGGTGGGAATAGGAATGATTTTGCTGACGATGGTGATTCATATTGTGAATGCCATCCGTGAGAAAGACAGGAAAGCGGCGCTGTTTGACACAAACGGAGTGGCTGGACTTGTATTTTACGCCTCGGTCACGACGACGATCGCACTGTTTATGGCAGGGAAGAAGGGGCCGGGCATCATCCTGATCCTCATTTTGTTTGTCATTCCCTTAATTCTCATCGCCTTCAAAGATCAGGTCGCTCGGGTGCTTTTGAAAGAGAAGGAAGAGGAAAAAAACGGTCCCGTCATGACCGTTGTGCAGGCATTGTTTGAACTGATTGAGGTGCTTTTGAGCTACTTTTCCAATACACTGTCGTTTGTCCGTGTGGGCGCCTTTGCGGTGAGCCATGCGGCGATGATGGAAGTTGTCCTCATGCTGGCGGGAGCGGAAAGCGGCAGTCCCAACTGGGTTGTCGTCGTGCTTGGAAACTTGTTTGTCTGCGGCATGGAGGGGCTTGTCGTTGGAATCCAGGTGCTGCGTCTGGAATACTATGAGCTGTTCAGTCGGTTTTATAAGGGGAACGGAAGAGCGTTTCAGCCATACGGAAGTGGAAATCCGTCATCAAATTAAAATAAATTCAGGAGGAATCTTGTTATGTTAGTAAAAATCACACTTGTCATCGCCCTGCTTGTCAGCATTGTTTTTCCGGTAGGATATTTCTTTGCAGGGGAACGGCAAAAAGGCCGTTTTCAAAAGTCTCTCGGGTGGAATGCCGTCGGATTTTTTGGCGTTATGCTGCTCGCATCGATCTGGATGCTGTCCGGCCAGGCATATGCAGCGGAAGAAACGGCTGTTGTGGAGGAAGCGGCAAGCGGGTTGAAGTATATTGGTGCCGCTTTGGCAGTCGGCCTTTCCTGTCTTGGAGGCGGAATTGCCGTGGCGAGCGCGGCAAGCGCAGCGCTTGGCGCCATCAGTGAGGACTCCTCGATCCTCGGAAAATCTTTGATCTTTGTCGGACTGGCGGAAGGTGTTTGTCTGTACGGTCTGATCATTGCCTTTATGATTCTTGGATGATGGACAAACCGCAGCGGTGTTGTCCGCAAGATTCTGTCAAGCAAAGCGGAAAGGAGCGAAGAAGCGATGAAGATGTATCTGATCAGCGATAACATTGACACATATACCGGAATGCGCCTTGTCGGAATCGACGGCTGTGTTGTTCATGGGTTAGAGGAGCTGAAAGAGCGCATGAACCAGGCGCTGTCAGACCGGGAGATTGGAATTTTGCTCCTGACAGAAAAGTTTGGCCGCGATTATCCGGATTATATCAATGGAATTAAGATGGAACATACGATGCCGCTCATCATTGAAGTTCCGGATCGCCATGGGACAGGACGGAAACCGGATTTTATTACGTCTTATGTGAATGAGGCAATCGGGTTGAAATTATAAGAGGAGAAGGTGATCGACTTGATAATAGAAGAGAAGCTGCAGCATTTTCGTGATTCTGCAATGACCAATTCCAGAAATGAGAGTGTCAGAATTCTGGAAGAGTACACAGCTGCTTTGGAAAAGATTTTTCAGGAACACAAAGAAGAAGTGACTCGAAAGGCTGAGCTGGAAATTCTTCACGAAAAGGAGCTGATTCGCCGGGAAGGCAACAAGGAAATGGCCAGAGAGCAGCTGGAAATCAAACGCCGCATTGGAATTTTAAATGCACAGCTGACGGAAAAAATATTTGAGGAAGTAAAGGAACTGGCGGAGGAATTTAAAAAGACACCGGAGTATGAGCAAATGATGATCCGGCAGATCCAGGAGGCAAAAGAGTTTGCCAGGGGAGAGCATATGATCATCTATATGGATCCGGCCGACCGGGATAAGATCCGGAGAGTTTCGGAGGCAACCTCCTGTATCCTAACGATCAGCGAATATCCGTTTGGAGGGGGAATCCGCGTGATGTTTCCCAGGAGAAACATTCTCATTGACAATTCCTTTGATGCAAAGCTGGCGCAGAAGAAGGCAGATTTCAATTTCTTGAATGGAGGAAGCGTCCATGTTTGATCTGACAAAAGGCATTATTTATGGAATCAACGGGCCTGTGATTTATATTCAGGGGAAAACCGGATTTAAGATGGGCGAAATGGTCTATGTGGGAAAGCAAAGGCTGGTCGGCGAGGTAATCCGTCTGACATCGGAGCGCGCAACCATTCAGGTCTACGAGGAGACGACGGGATTAAAGCCCGGGGAGGAAGTGTATGCAACGGGTGCCCCGATTTGCGTTACGCTGGCGCCCGGAATTTTGAATCAGATCTTTGACGGAATTGAGCGCCCGCTTGGGGAGATCGCAAAAAGCAGCGGCATTTATATGAGCAGAGGCATTCGCACCGACGCGCTGGACAAGGAACGGCTCTGGAAGACGCATCTTGTCGTCTCGGAGGGACAGCGCGTGTATGGAGGGACAATTCTGGCCGAAGTCGTGGAAACCGAAGCGATTGTACACAAAGTTATGGTTCCGCCGGACATGGGAGGAATCGTTGTGTCTGCGGTGCCTGACGGGGAGTATACCATCTGCGACCGTCTCGTGACAATTCAAAAGGACAATGGCGAGACGGCGGAATTGACGATGACACAGAAATGGCCCATCCGCATTCCGAGACCATCCGCAAAACGTTACCCGGCGTCTAAGCCGCTCATTACCGGACAGCGGATTCTGGACACGATGTTTCCCATCGCAAAGGGAGGGACGGCAGCCGTCCCGGGCGGTTTTGGAACCGGGAAGACAATGACCCAGCACCAGATCGCCAAATGGTCGGATGCGGATATTATCATTTACATTGGATGCGGGGAGCGCGGGAATGAGATGACGCAGGTTTTGGAGGAATTTTCAGAGCTGACCGATCCAAGGTCAGGAAAGTCGCTTATGGCGAGAACCGCGCTGATTGCCAACACATCGAATATGCCGGTTGCCGCCCGTGAGGCAAGCATCTACACCGGGCTTACGCTGGCGGAGTATTACCGGGATATGGGATACCATGTCGCCATTATGGCGGATTCGACGTCCCGATGGGCGGAAGCGCTGCGGGAGCTGTCCGGACGGCTGGAGGAAATGCCTGCGGAAGAGGGATTCCCGGCTTACCTGGCATCGAGACTGTCCGCCTTTTATGAGCGGGCCGGTATGATGCAGAATCTAAACGGCACAGAGGGAAGTGTCTCGATTATCGGTGCGGTATCCCCACAGGGCGGCGATTTCTCGGAGCCGGTGACACAAAACACGAAGCGCTTTGTCCGCTGCTTCTGGGGACTGGACAAATCCCTCGCCTATGCAAGACATTTTCCTGCCATTCACTGGCTGACTTCCTACAGCGAATATCTGAGTGATTTGGCGCCTTGGTACAGCACATACGTCGGCAAAAATTTCATCGACAACCGCAACCAGATGATGTCGCTTCTTAACCAGGAGAGTTCCCTTATGGAGATTGTCAAGCTGATCGGAGCGGATGTACTGCCGGACGATCAGAAGCTTGTGCTGGAAATTGCAAGGGTCATTCGCCTTGGCTTTTTGCAGCAGAATGCGTTCCATCCGGATGACACGTGTGTGCCGATGGAAAAACAAAAGAAGATGATGGAGACCATTCTATATTTGTATAAAAAGGCGAAAGTTCTCATTGCCATGGGAATGCCGATGCGCATCTTAAAGCAGAACAAGATATTCGAAAAGATTATCGCAATGAAATACGATGTGCCGAATGACCGGCTGGATTTGTTTGAAGAATATCAGAAAGACATTGATGCGTTTTATGACGACGTAATGGCCAGAAATGCGTAAGGAGGATGGATGACATGGCAATTGAATATTTGGGACTCAGCGAAGTAAACGGCCCTTTGATTGCACTGGAAGGTGTTCAGGATGCTTCTTATGACGAGATTGTAGAAATCTCCATAGACAACGGAAGAGAAAAGAAAATCGGGCGCATTGTGGAGTGTTATGCGGACCGGGCGGTGATCCAGGTTTTTCAGGGGACGGAAAACATTTCCCTGATGAACACCCATACGAAGCTGACAGGACACCCGATGGAGGTGGCTCTCTCAGAGGAGATGCTTGGACGGACGTTTAATGGAATCGGCATTCCAATCGACGGGCTCGGGCCGGTTCCCTCCACCTTGAAGCGGGATGTGAACGGCCAGCCGCTCAATCCGGTTTCCCGCGAATATCCGAGAAACTGCATTTGCACCGGAATTTCTGCCATCGATGGTCTGACGACACTGATTCGGGGACAGAAGCTCCCGATCTTTTCCGGAAACGGGCTTCCGCATGATCGCCTTGCCGCCCAGATTGTAAAACAGGCGTCCCTTGGAGACGGGGATGAGGAGGCATTTGGAATTGTATTTGCCGCGATGGGCGTCAAGTATGATGTGGCAGATTTTTTCCGCCGAACCTTTGAGGAGAGCGGGGTATCCGACCATGTCGCCATGTTTTTGAATTTGGCAAACGATCCCGTAGTGGAGCGTCTGATTACGCCGAAAGTTGCGCTGACGGTGGCGGAGTATCTGGCCTTTGAAAAGGGAATGCACATTCTTGTCATTTTGACAGACATGACGTCATTTGCGGAGGCGATGCGTGAAGTGTCCTCCTCCAAAGGGGAAATTCCATCCCGAAAAGGGTATCCCGGGTATCTGTACTCCGAGCTTGCGACCATTTATGAGCGGGCAGGCATCGTAAAGGGGAGAGAAGGGTCGGTGACACAGATTCCGATTCTGACGATGCCAAACGACGACATTACGCACCCGATTCCCGACTTGACCGGATACATTACCGAGGGACAGATCGTTTTGGACCGCAGCCTTCACGGGCAGTCGGTCTATCCGCCGATCAGCGTTCTTCCGTCACTGTCCCGTCTGATGAAAGACGGCATCGGTTCCGGGTATACGAGAGAAGACCATCAGGACTTGGCCAACCAGCTGTTTTCCTGCTATGCAAAAGTGGGGGATGCGAGAGCGCTGGCCTCCGTTATCGGAGAAGATGAGCTGTCAGATCTGGATAAGATATATCTGAAATTTGGTCAGGAATTCGAATCCCGCTTTGTCGGGCAGGGAGAGTCGGAAAACCGTTCCATGTCGGATACGCTAAACATCGGATGGGAACTGCTTCGGATGCTTCCGAGAGAAGAACTGGACCGCGTCAACACAAAGATTCTGGACAAATATTATGAGTTATGAGGGATAGAGAGGAGATGAGACGGTATGGATCCCAATACATTTCCTACCAAAGGAAACCTCATTGCAGCCAAAAATTCACTGAAGCTGGCGGCTCAGGGATATGAGCTGATGGACAAAAAACGAAACATTTTAATCCGGGAGCTGATGGAGCTGATTGACGAGGCCTCAAACATTCAGAAAGAGATTGATGAGACATACACTGCGGCCTACCAGGCGCTTCAGAAGACAAACATTGAGCTTGGCATTCATATGGTATCGGCCATTGCGGGTTCGGTCCCGGTGGATGACTCCATTGAGATTAAGCTGAGAAGCATTATGGGAACCGAGATTCCGCTCGTGCAGTGCGAAAAGAAGGAGATGCGCCCCGCGTATGCTTTTTTCGGCACGAAAGAGTCGCTGGATGAGGCCTGCGTCTCCTTTCGAAAAGTAAAGGAGCTTACCATTCAGCTTTCGATGATTGAGACGTCGGCCTACCGGCTTGCCGCCAACATCAAGAAGACACAAAAAAGAGCCAATGCGCTTCAAAACATTACGATTCCAAGATATGAGACACTTGTAAAAACGATCACCAATGCCCTGGAAGAAAAGGAGCGGGAGGAATTTACAAGGCTGAAAGTCATCAAAAAAATGCATGGATAAATCGGATCGGGGAAGGAACCTTCCCCGATCCGATTCCTTTAAAATGGCGGGTCAAGCGGGCTTGATCGGCAATGGCTTATCCGATCGGCTCAAAATCGGCAGCGCCATGTTTGCACAGCGGACAGATGAAGTCTTCCGGAAGGGTTTCTCCCTCGTAGATGTATCCGCAGATTTTGCAGACGAATCCCTTCTTTTCCTCCAGCCGCTGCGGCTGCGGTTTGATGTGGCTGTGGTAGTAATCGTATGTAACAGACGGCTCCTCCGATACGACGAAGGCTTCGGTCACCTCTGCGACAAACAGCGTGTGGGTGCCGTAATCTTTCGTCTCAATGACATTCGCCGAGAGAACCGCATTGCACGCCTCGGTCACGTACGTAAGCCCGTTTTGTGTGCGGGAGACGGCCGAAAATCCTGCAAATTTGTCGTGTTCTCTTCCGCTTTGGAATCCGAAGCGCTGGAAGAGAGAAAAGTCTGCGCTCTGGGTCAGAATCGATACATTAAAGCAGCCGGTCCGCACAATCATGTCGTGCGTGTAGTTGGCATGGTTGACGGCGATGGAAATCCGGTTTGGCGCACTCGTCAGCTGGGTCACCGTGTTGATGATGCAGCCGTTGTCCTTGTCGCCTTCCTTTGCAGTCAGAACAAAAAGACCGTAGGACAGTCGGGACAGTGCCTGTCCGTCCAGGACTGCCGCTTCTGACTTTTTGAGAGCGGACATTGCCGGCGCGTCGGAACGGGGCGCCTTGCTGCGGGCTGTCTCCGGGAAATCCTCGCAGATTCGTTCCACAAGCGCGTCAATCTGAGGCAGCTGATTTTCTTTGAGGGAAGAGCGAATGGTCAGCGTCTCCTCCAGAATCGTAACATTTTTCAATTTGGACAGAATTTCCTTCATCAGGTTTTTGGCCGTCGGCGCCCATGTTCCATTCTCCACGAGGGCAATGGTGCGGTTTTGCAGGTTGTGGGCGGCAATGTCGCGCAGCGTATTTTCCATGTTGACGAAAATTCCGGCATTGTACGTTGTAGATGCAAAAATAAGGTGGCTGCAGCGGAACGCTTCTGAGACAATGACAGAGGCGTGCGCAGAGGAGACGTCGTACATTTGGATGCTGCGGATTCCTCTCTCGGCCAGGCGGGAGGCGATGATGTTTGCGGTCTGCTCGGTGTTGCCGTAGACGGAAGCATAGGCAATCATAACCGCGCGCTCTTCCGGTGTGTACGTTGCCCACTTCACATATTTTTCCACAAACCAGCGGATGTTTTTCCGCCAGATCGGACCGTGCAGAGGACAGATCATCTGAATGTCAATGGAGGCGGCTTTTTTCAGGAGCGCCTGTACTTGCGGGCCGTATTTTCCGACAATGTTTGTGTAGTAGCGGCGCGCATCGTCAAGCCAGTCGCGCTCAAAATCAACCTCATCGGCAAACAGGTTTCCATTGATGGCGCCGAATGTCCCGAATGCATCTGCGGAGTAAAGAATCTGATCGGTCGTGTCATAGGTAACCATAACTTCCGGCCAGTGAACCATGGGGGCCATCACAAAGGCAAATGTGTGCCGTCCGGTACAAAGCGTATCCATCTCCCGGACAGAAAGGATCCGCCCGTCTGTCTCAAAGGAAAAGAATTGCCGCAGCATCTGGACGGTTTTTGTGTTGCACACAAGCTGTACATTTGGATAACGCAAAACAACCTGCTCGATCATGCCGCAGTGATCGGGCTCCATATGGTTGACAATCAGATAATCCAGCGTCCGGCCGTCCAACACCGCCTTCAGATTCTCAAAAAAGATGCCGGAAACCGAAGCGTCCACCGTGTCCAGGAGAACCGTTTTTTCATCTAGGACAACATAGGAGTTGTAGGAAACGCCTCTTGGAATGGGATAAACATTTTCAAACAAAGCGAGGCGGCGGTCACTTCCGCCGACCCAATACATATCATCTGTAACTTTTCTGGCGCAGTTCATGGATATTCCTCCTTTTTTTGTCGCGCGGAATCCGAATTTCAATGGATCCCATAAACGTTATGTTTTAGTCTATCACAAGGAGAGGGGTTCTGTCTACGAGAATGATTGGAATTTTACTTTTTGGGGGGCAAAAAGCGCTAAAATTGCATTAGATATTGATTTTTTTAAGAAATGATACTATGATAATACTGGGGAGATGTATCGCGCTCCTCGGCTTTGTATGCTGCAAGATACACCCGCAAGCGGATCCCGGAATGCAAAACAGACAGGGAGACATTTGAAAAAAGGGGGGAACCATGGGAATTCTACAGTTGAACCGGATCAAAAAACAATTTGCACAGACGACGGTGCTGAGCAACATTCAGCTTGATGTGGAGGAAGGCGAGCTGATTACGTTTCTGGGGCCTTCCGGATGCGGAAAGACGACAATGTTGCGCATCATTGCGGGACTCGAGACTCCGACAGAGGGAAGCGTCATTCTGGAAGGAAATGACGTCACGTTTTGGGAGCCGGAAAAGCGAAATTTAAATATGATTTTTCAAAATTATGCGCTGTTTCCCCATATGAATGTATTCAAAAACATTGCGTACGGTTTGAAAATACGAGGGATTCCCAAAAAAGAAATCGCAAGGCAGGTCGCACACGCTCTGGAAATGGTTCGGCTGGAAGGGTATGAGAACCGAAAACCGTCGGAGCTGTCCGGCGGACAAAAACAGCGGGTTGCCATTGCAAGAGCCATTGTAAACAACCCGAAGGTGCTTTTGCTGGATGAACCGCTGGGAGCCCTGGATTTGCAGCTGCGCAGGCAGATGCAGGAAGAGTTAAAGCGGCTTCAAAAAACGCTGAAGATGACGTTTCTCTACATTACCCATGATCAGGAAGAGGCGTTGAATTTGTCAGACCGGATCGCGGTGATGCGGGATGGAAGGCTCGAGCAGGTTGGGACGCCGGATGAGATTTACAATCGCCCGAAAAACCGCTATGTCGCCCGCTTTGTCGGGGAAGCCAATATCATAGAATCGCAGCAGGGATGGATTGCGGTGCGCCGGGAAAACGTGCAGGTGAGCGCTTCTCCGGCCAATGGCGCAAGAGAAGCCATTGTTCTGGAGAAATCATTTGCGGGAGGACAGATGAATCTGCGGATGAGGCTGTCCGATCAGACCATTGTTACGGCCAGCCGTTACGGAATCAATGCGGAATTCGAGGCGGGTCAGACGGTATTTGTCTACTGGAAGCCGGAACATGCCGTTTCCATAGAGCCATAGGGAGGAGTCCATGAAGAGAGCAAAACGAGGCGCTTTCCGGGAGAAGAGATGGATTTTGGCGCTTCCAATGTACGGGTTTACGATTGTATTTGTCGCGTGTCCGCTGATTTATTTGTTTGTTTTGAGTTTTCAGACGCGGGCGGACATATGGGGTGTCATTCCCGAGGCGACGCTGGAAAACTATCGGGATATTCTGGAGCCGGTGTACATCAAGACATTTGTGACATCCATTCAGATGGCGCTTCTTGTGACAGGGTGCGTGATTTTGGCGGGATACCCGTTTGGATACTTCATGGCAAAGCTTCCGCCGCGATGGAAGAAAAACGTCATGATGCTTGTGATGATTCCGTTCTGGATCAGCGCATTGATTCGCATGTACGGATGGATTATCATCTTTCGGGCAAACGGCATTTTAGACCGGGTTTTGATGGCGCTGCATCTGATTGACAAACCATTAAAATTGCTGTACACCTATCCTGCGGTTGTCGTTGGGATGGTTTACGTGCTGCTTCCGTTTATGATTTACTCGGTGTACTCCAGCGCCGAAAAAATGGACTGGACGTTGGTGGAGGCCGCACGAGATCTGGGCGCTTCCAAGGTGCAGGCATTCTGGACCGTCACATTCCGGCTAACGCTGCCAGGGCTTTTGTCCGGCATCATTTTGACCTTTATCCCCTCGATGGGTCTCTTTTTTGTGGCCGACATTCTGGGAGGAAATAAGATTCTGCTCATCGGGAATCTGATACAGGAACAGCTGATGAAATCCCGGAACTGGCCGTTTGCAGCGGCGCTGTCGGTTGTCCTGCTTATTTTGACATCTGCGTTTCTCTGGCTGTACCAGACGGTCACAAGAGTGCGCGATCTGGAGGGATTGTTATGAAAAAGTCAAAAATTCCTTCCATTTACATCACGATTCTATTGATATTGATGTATTTACCAATGGTATTCATTATGGTATACTCATTGAATGAGAACAAATTATCTACCAGCTGGACCGGCTTTTCCCTGAAATGGTACAAGATGCTTTGGGAGGATGAAAACCTGCTGGAAGGGCTGAAAAACAGCCTGATTCTGGGGGGATTGAGCTGTCTGGGAGCGGCGGTAATCGGAACGGCGGGGGCGCTTGGAATGCAGAAGATTCAAAACCGATCCAAACGTGTGGTGGAGTACCTCTCCACACTGCCGATTATGGTTCCGGAGATCATCCTTGGGATGGTTTTTATGACATTTTTTTCTCTCATTGGGTTAAAGCTCGGGATGCTGACACTTGTGATTGCACACACGGCGTTTTGCGTTCCCTATCTGTTTCTCCAGGTTAAGGCAAGGCTGGTCGGCATGGACCCGTCGCTGGAGGAGGCGGCCAGAGACCTGGGGGCGGGGCCGTTTCGGGTGTTCTGGGACATTACACTGCCCCTGATTGCGCCGGCGATCTGTTCCGGTGCAATTCTGGCATTCGCCATGTCGCTGGATGATGTTGTGATCAGTATTTTTGTAACTGGCGCGGTCACAAATACCCTCCCAATGATCATTTACACCCAGATGAAATTGGGGGTGACGCCGGAAATCAATGCGCTTTGCACGGTGATGCTGGGAGTGACACTGCTTCTTGTGCTGATTTCCAACTGGGTTGGAAATTTGTCAGGGCGGGACGGGCGTCGCCGCAGTCAGAAGAAATGAGGTGAAGGATGAAAAAGTATTTTGCTGCGCGGATTGCGGCAGGAATTTTGGCGGCGGGAATGCTGAGCGGATGCCAGAGTGCCCCCCAGTCCTCGGAATCGCAGTCTGCCGGAGAGACAGAGGAAAAAGGATATTATTCGGATGTGACGAGCACCGATCTGAATTTGTTTACGTGGGCAGGAATGTTTCCTCAGGAAGTGCTGGATCGGTTTACGAGGGAAACCGGAATCGAGATCCATTATGCCAACTTTGATTATGATGAAGATATGCTGGCGAAGCTTGAGAACGCCGACGGCGGCGATTACGATGTCGTGATTGCGGACGACTACATCATTCAGATCGCTATTGAGGAAGGACTCGTTCAAAAACTGGATGTGTCAAAACTGCTCAACTGGGAGTGCATCAATCCGATTTACCAGGGACAGTTTTATGATCCTCAGGACGAATATACCGTACCCTACGGAGCGGGCGTGCAGACGATTGTGTATGATCCGGCGCTTGTGGACGGGGAAATCACCGGATATGAAGATCTGTGGGATTCGTCCTAAAAGAGCAGCATCGCGCTGACGGGAAATTATCGGGTCATTGAAGGTATGGCGCTGAAAACACTTGGGTATTCCTATAATACAGAAGAGATCGAAGAGATTGAGCAGGCAGGCGAGAAGCTCAAACAGCTTGCCGCGAATGTCCGTCTGATCAGCGACAACGACACGCAGAACTTTATCATCACAGGGGAGGCTTCCGTTGGAATTCTCTACACCTCCCAGGTGACAACAGCACTTTTGGAGCGCCCGGATTTGAAGGTGGTGTATCCGGAGGAGGGGATCGGATTTGGAATTATGGCCAACTTCATTCCATCCAACGCGCCTCATGCCGATGCGGCATACGCATTCATCGATTATATTTTGCAGCCGGAAATTTCTGCGGCTTGTTATGAATATATGGGATATTACTGCACCAACAAGGCGGCGGAGTCTTACATCCGCGATGAGATGAAGGAAGCGATTATTATGCCAGACGACCTTGGAAATATGGAGATGATTCAGCCGGTCAGCGCAGATGCGGAGGAGCACTACTATCGAATCTGGACAGAATTTAAGGATGCGGTAGAATAAAGAGAGGCAAATGAAAAAGTCCCAAAAGGCGGAGACAGGAGTGGAACATATATTAGGTTCTATTGCAGCTTCGGCTGTGAAGATAGATGACAGAGCCGGAAGTCCGGTTCGATCAGGAAAGGAGACTATGGAAGACATGGCATGGGAAACTATTTTAAAGATGAAAGAAGATCACACAGTAATCAGCGGTAAGATCGGCGGAATTGTAAAAGGCGGAGCCATTCTGTATGTGGAAGGGATTCGCGGATTCATTCCGGCTTCCAAGCTTGACTTAAAATTTGTGGAGGACGTCAATCCGTATCTGGGCAAAGAAGTGGAGGCTATCATCATCACAGCGGACGAAGAGAAGAACAAGCTGGTTCTCTCGGTGAGAGATGTTCTCCTGGACAAGAGACGCGAGGCGAGAAATGAGAAGATTATGAGCTACACCGTCGGGACCGTCTGCGAGGGAACCGTTGAATCGATCGAATCGTATGGCGTGTTTGTGAAACTGGAGGAAGGAATTTCCGGACTTGTACACATTTCTCAGATGTCTCATAAGAAGGTAAAATCCGCAAAGGATGTTGTTTCCGAGGGACAGACGGTTAAGGTCAGAGTGATCCGGGTAGAAAACAATAAGATCAGCCTGAGCATGAAAGGCTTAAACGGCGAAGAGGCACAGGAAGAAAAAGAAAAGGAAGAGAAATTCGAGTACAAAGAGACCGGCCGGGCGACAACCGGGCTGGCTTCCCTTCTGGCAGGAATTAAACTCTCCTGAAAATAGGATGCCGTCCGGTCTGAGCCGGCGGCAGGCGGGAAGCAAAAGGTGTAAAGAGCGATTCTTTGCGCCTTTTTCTTTTACTTACATCGCAAGAGAGAAAGGGGAAATGCGGCGATGGATGAAAAAATGAGACAGTTAAAGCAGTGGATCGAAGAAAGCAGCAACATCGTTTTCTTTGGAGGGTCAGGCGTATCTACCGAAAGCAACATTCCGGACTTTCGAAGTACGGACGGACTTTATTATCAAAAATACGAGGATCCGCCGGAAACGATATTGAGCCGGTCCTATTACCGGAGAAAACCGGAGGAGTTCTACCGGTTTTATCGCAGCCAGATGATTTATCCGGATGCGAAACCGAACCGTGCGCACAAAAGCCTTGCCAAACTGGAGCAAATGGGGAAGCTAAAGGCAGTCATTACCCAAAACATTGACGGACTGCACCAGATGGCAGGGAGCAAAGAAGTTTTGGAGCTTCACGGCTCCATTCACCGGAACTACTGTGAGCGATGCCGCAAATTCTATGGCCTGGATGCCATTCAAAACAGCAAAGGCATTCCAAGATGCACCTGCGGCGGCATCATTAAGCCGGATGTCGTTCTCTATGAGGAAGGACTCGATCAGAGAACGCTTGAGCGGACGGTTCGCCGCATTATGGCGGCGGATATGCTGATCGTCGGGGGGACATCGCTTACGGTTTATCCGGCGGCAGGGCTGATCGACTATTTCCGCGGAAACCACCTCGTTCTCATCAACAAGTCGGCGACGGCGCGGGACGTCTTTGCGGATCTTGTCATTTCCGGGAAGATAGGGGAAGTGCTGGGGGAAGTTGTAGATCAAATCTGCCCTCCCGAGAAGTAGAATGTTCAGGGCGTTTGTTCCGGTTTTCTTAGCCCGCGCGTATTTTTCTCTACGAGTTTGCGGGGGACGAGAATCTGATGATCGCAGCCGATGCAGCGAAGCCGGAAATCCATGCCGACCCGGAGAATCTCCCACTCGTGGCTTCCGCAGGGATGGGGCTTTTTCAGTTTCACAATGTCTCCGATTTGATAATCAAATTTCATAAAATAAATCCTTTCGTTGTTGGAAGGCAACCCCAACTGGGATTTGCGGGTGGGATTGCAATAGATCCGTCGGTTACAGAACCAGAGTACCACATTTTGACGGATGGAACAATCCCTTTTTTCCTTTTTCACGTGGAGGAGAAAACCGAAGGAATTCAGAGGTAATTTTCACTTCATATTGTCAAAGGAAGGAAAATATGATAGAATACAGAGTAACTGCTCCGGGTATAGGTTGACAATATGTGCGGGCTTTTTTTGAAAAGACGCGCACAATTGGGAGCACATATTGCGTCTATAAGAGAAAGCTGTTAGATTAAATGTAAAGGAATGACAGAGGATGTCAAAATTCAGCGAGAAATGCAAAGAGTACATAAGTAGAAGCAATCGGAACGTGTACCAGATCGCCAAATTTTCCGGTCTGGAGAGGACGATGATTCAGCGGATGGTCAGCGGAAGCAGGCTTCCGGATATCAACGCTGTGAAACTCTTTTGTAAGCACATTCAGATTACGAAGATGGAAGAAGAGGAATTGCTGGAATTGTACAAGATGGAGAAGGTGGGAAAAGACACCTATTATGCAAGGCAGGAAGTTGAGAAACTGCTGAGCGGAATTCAGCAATTGAGACGGGGATGGAACGATCTGGCAGATTATCAGAGAATGATGTCCCCGGCGGGGACAAGGAAGGATCCGCACATTCGCCCTCTGAAATTTGAAGTGGATATCATGGAAGCCATTCAATATGCAGTCCAAAAGGAAATCGATCAGGGGAGTGACGCCCGCATTGATATGGATCTGTTTCCCAAGTGCGAATATGTCATGCAGCAGCTGATCCGAAAAGAAAAAGGAAGCCATCGCTCGATCACGTGCAATCAATATGTGAACTTTATGAGAGCCTCCTGCAATGGGAGTGCGATCGAGAACATTCGAATGCTTAGGACAATCATTCCGTTTGCGTTTACCCTCCATCACAATTACAATGTTTTGTATTCCTATACGACGACCGAGCAAAAGGACAACTACAATCGTCTGTGGCCGCATTTCCTGATTACAGGGGGATGTCTCATTTTACTTTCGGAAAATATGCAGAGAGGGCTTCTCATTGAGAATGAGGAGATCATCCGGCAATACCGGGAGGAGCTTGAGATGATATCCAGACAGTACCGTCCTCTCTTCGAGAAAACTTCAACAGGCGGAAATCAGATCGACATGTACTTTGAAAAAAAGGTCGTGAAGTTCCCCGATTGGGTGTACGAAGGACACATCTGCGTTCGGAAAATGTTTTATCCGGAGCTGGTGAAACGAGAACGCGATAACCCGTATGCGACGATGCTGATCACCCGCTATGATGAACAGCAGAGGGCAAAAGAAAAAGAAGACTCCTGCTACATTTCTTCCCTTGGCGGACTGGAGGAGCTCGCAAAGACAGGAAAGTTTCCTGGAATCTACGGTCAGTTCTCCAGAACTTACACCGTGGAGGAGCGCAAAAAGATGCTGGAATACTACGTGGAGGAACTCGAAGAGAAAGATTTGAAAGTTTATCTGCCGAAAGATCCTCTCCTTTTGATTGACGAGGGAATCAGCATCGAAATGTTTGGAGGAAAGGAGGTTGCTTTTATATCGACTTCGTCGGAGTTTCCTTTTGGAATGGTTACGATTAGTGAGAGCAACATCTACTCCATCTTCCAGGACTATTTTGAGAGTCTGATTAAGGATGGGCGTGTGTGGAGCATAGAGGAGACAAAGAAACGCATAGAAGAACAGATTAGATTGTTATGGACACAGCAGGGATGGGGAGAATGGTAAAACAAACGTGCAGATTTCAGAACGCACAGGCGCGGGAAAGAAAAAGACGGGACTGTGCGGGAGCGATTTGAACATAAAAAACGGGGGTACTGCAAAAGGCTGCTCAGAGCCAGAAAGCAAATTGGATTCCACGGATCCGGCATACAAGCCTGCCCAAATGATGTCGGTTTTGCGGGGAAAAAGATTGCAATGTGGTATCATGTTCCAGAAAAGTAGAGGGAACGCTTTTTTGGTGGGCTGAGAGGGGAAGACGGCGCGGACAGGTCTGTAAAGGAAATGTACAGACCTGTCCGCACTGTTGTTGTCGGGAAAAGCGCAGCAAAACGATTGACAATTCTTTTTTGTAACGGTATGATGATGGTATCAAAGTGAACTTGCGCAGAGAGAATAGACAGATGGTCGGAGGAATGAATACGGTGAAAATACGGTCAAATGAGAATACGACAAGGCTTGCCTGCTATAGCGCGTATTTTACGATGTCATCGGTTTTTTGTGTGCCGCCGCTGTTGTTTGTGACCTTTCACGAGCAATACGGTGTTTCCTACACATTGCTTGGTACGCTTGTACTGACGAATTTCTGCACCCAGCTTGGGATTGATCTGATCCTTACTTTTTTTTCTAAATACTTTAACGTGCGCATGGTGATTCGCGTGATGCCGCTGATTACATCTCTCGGTCTATTTTTGTATGCGCTGATCCCCTCACTCTTTCCGAAGGCTGCCTACGCGGGGCTGCTCATCGGAACGGTTCTCTTTTCCGTCTCGTCAGGGCTTTCGGAAGTATTGCTGAGCCCGACCATTGCGGCGCTGCCATCGGACAATCCCCAGGGAGACATGAGCCTGTTCCATTCGCTCTATGCGTTTGGCGTGCTCTGTATGGTTTTGATCACAACACTGTTTTTCTCTGTCTTTACGGAATCCAATTGGATGTATCTTCTCTTCTTCCTGGCGTTCTTGCCTGTCGCTGCCTCGCTGCTGTTTTGGATCTCGCCAATCCCTGACATGGCGAAGGAGGCGTCCGTCACAAGAGCAGAGAAAACGAGACGGCGCGCGATCGGCCTTGCCCTTTGCACTGCCTGCATTTTCTTTGGGAGCTGCTCCGAAAATGCGATGAGCAACTGGATCTCAGGGTTTATGGAGAATGCACTTGGCATTGAAAAATCGATTGGAGACATACTTGGCCTTGCGATATTTGCCGTCCTGCTCGGCGCTGCAAGAATTTCCTATGCGAAGTACGGGAAAAACATATGCAGGGTGCTACTTTTGGGGATGATGGGAGCAAGCGTGTGCTATCTGGTGGCCGGGCTTTCTCCGAGCGTGACTGCGGCATTTTTTGCCTGTATTTTGACCGGACTTTGCACGGCGATGCTCTGGCCGGGGACGTTGATTTTGATGGAGGAAAACATTCCGCACGCAGGGGTCGAGGCATTCGCTTTGCTGGCTGCGGGGGGCGATCTCGGCGCATCGATTGCGCCGCAGCTGATGGGAGTTGTCGTGGACGTTGTCTCCGAAAGCAGCGCTGCGGCAGAGATCGGCATGGCGCTTTCGATGACGACAGAACAGATCGGACTGAAGGCGGGGATGATTGTCTGTGCGATGTTCCCGATTCTGGGAACGGTGCTGATGTTGTTTATCATGCGATACTTTAAAAAAACGGAAACCTGAAAGGGGGCGGAAGCGATGCGAAAGTCATCGAAAATTGTTGTCACAGTTGTAATTTTGCTGTTTCTTGTAGTCTGTGGTGCCGGGATGTATATCGTCCGCACACCGGAGTATACGCTGCTTCAGGCAAAGAGAGCGATCGAGAAATCCGGAATAGAAGGACTGCACCCGTACCTTACGCAGGAAGCGCAGGAGAAGGTGGATCTTTTCTTTGCCATCACGGAAAACGAGTTCGTTGGCGCAATTCTGGAAGCGCTCAACCAGAGTGAGTCGGTGCAGGCTTTCCGGGAGAAAATCAGAGAAGTCGAGTGGGAAGTTGACGAGATCAGAAAGAGCAGCAAAAGCGCAGATGTTGTCCTCGCATTCGACTATCAGGACAAACTGGGAGGAACAGTGGAACTCACCATGATTCGGGAAGATGGAAAATGGAAGATAGATGAAATCGGATATCCGGAATTTCACGAAGTTCACTGGTGATGAGAGAGGAAAGAAAGACGGAATGCCAAGATGCGTCGGGATGGTTTTTGGGCAAAGCGCTGCTCAAACGCCATCCCGACGTCTTGTCATCGAAACAGTTTTGCAATGGCAGGCACGATGTCTTTGATGACTGTCTGCGTTGTGTTGATGCAGAGGTCAAAATTCAGCTTATTTCCCCAGGACTGTCCGGTATAAAACTCATAATATTTGGCTCTCTTTTTGTCGATTCCGGTGATTTTCTGCCGGAGCTCTCTGTCGGTCAGCTTCTCGTCTTCCGGGGCCTTTTGGCGGCAGCGCTTCATCTTGCTCTCCATATCCGCGTAGACAAAAATCCGGAACGGGTTGTATTCTTTCAGGATATAGTCGGCGCAGCGTCCCACAATGATGCAATCGGATTCCGCAGCAAGCTCGGTGATGATGCGCGTTTGCTCCTGATAAACCGACATCGTCTGTTCAAACATCGGATTTACGGTCGGGTAGAAGCTGCGTCCGATGTGGATGGGATAAGAAAATACAGGATAGTGATCCATAATTGCCTGAACATACTTTTCCGACAGGGAAGTTCTCTTTGAAATCTCACGGATAATCTCCTGGTCGTAGTAGGCAATCCCCAACTCTTCCGACAGACGGCGGCCCAGTTCACGTCCGCCGCTGCCGAATTCACGTCCAATGGTAATGATTTTGTTCATCCTACACTTGCGCTGTCCGGCAAAAAGGCTCTGGCGACAAAGCATCTTTGCCGGGCAGCCCCTCCTTTCTGGATTGTGGAAGGCATTCTCGCTGCGCGTCTGCTCCTTGTGCTGCCGGCCGAATCCCCAATCAAGAAGCGGCGGGCAAATTCAGAGCCTGCCGGGGGGCAGAATCCATCGCAGGGACGCATCACACAGAAATACCTTTTGTTCTTGATATCATGTGATTTAATTATAACGGAATTTTTGGGAGTTTGTCAAGGAAATCTCACGTTTGGCCGATCAAAGAAGTGCCCCGCCCCTAGAAACCCAACGAATGCCTGACACAAACAACGCGAAAAAAAATGTTGACTTTTTCGTTGATGTGCGGTATAATCGCAAATTGTGATATGTTATCATCCCTGCTCCCTGTCAGACACAGGGGGCCATTCGCCCACAGGAGGTCAATATAATGTATGAATTAATAGTTGTTTTAAGCGCAAAGCTTGAAGAAGAAGAGAGAGCAGCCGTTATCGCAAATGTCACAGGTTACATTGCGCGCTTTGGCGGTACTGTAACCAATGTTGAAGAGAGTGGTAAGAAGAGACTTGCTTATGAAATCCAGAAAATGAGAGAAGCATTTTACTACTTTATCCAGTTTGAAGGAAATTCCGAGACTCCGAATGAACTGGAGCGCCAGCTTCGTATCACAGAGACTGTGATCCGTTATCTGATCGTTAAGGTAAAGTAAATCCACGGAATTGGGTAAGAGAAGCGGTGCAGAAGAAACCGTAGGAAGCGTACAAGAAGAAAGGGGATACAATGAATAAGGTTATTTTAATGGGAAGACTGACAAGAGAGCCGGATATCCGTTATTCTCAGGGGGAACGTCAGATGGCGATTGCGAGATTTACCCTGGCGGTAGACCGAAGAATGCGCAGTGCAAACAATGGCGAGTCTTCTGCAGACTTTATTTCATGTGTCGCATTCGACCGTCTCGCTGAATTTGCGGAGAAATATTTGCATCAGGGAACCAAGGTTGTATTGAGCGGAAGAATCCAGACAGGAAGTTATACCAAAAATGATGGCACCAGAGTCTACACAACCGATGTCATTGCAGACGACATTGAATTTGCAGAGAGCAAAGCAGCATCGGCCAACAGCAATGGAGGCGCTGCATACAACAACAGCGGGCGCTATCAGAGCGGATATTCCAACAACAACAGCCGTCCGGCCAACAGCGGTTATCAGCAGGTGGCCAGACCGGAACCGGGAAGTGCAGTCAGCGACGGGTTTATGAATATTCCGGATGGTGTGGAGGACGACGACTTGCCATTTAACTAAAATGGCGCGATTGTCTGAAATTCAAACGGAATGGTTATGACAGAGAAATCGGGACAATCCATTTTCGGGATGAACGTGCAAAACATCCAATTGATTTTGAAATGATTGAAGGAGGATACCACCATGGCATTTAATAAAGGTGACAAGGCTGATTCTCAGATGAAGAGAAAAGGCGGACGCAGAAGAAAGAAAGTTTGTGTGTTCTGTGGAGACAAGAACGGTGTGATCGATTACAAGAACACGACAATGTTGAAGAGATATGTTTCGGAGAGAGGAAAAATCCTTCCGAGAAGAATTACCGGAAACTGCGCAAAGCATCAAAGAGCTTTGACGGTTGCGGTAAAGAGAGCAAGACACATTGCTCTTATGCCATATACACTGGAATAATGAAATGTGCATCCCGCTAAGGGAATCGGACAGGAGAAGGGAAAATTCCCCGGTCCGCCGCCTGGCGGGCGGATCGCACACAAAAAGAGCGGCTTCGGAGCAGGCAGACATCCGAAGCCGCTCTTTTCCTTTTCCAGAGGAATGGATGCTCTGCATGAAATGAATGAAAAAAGACAAAAAACAGAGTAGATAATCGATAAAAATATAAAAATGTGACCTTTTTTTAGAATATTTATCTTGCCATTTGTTCACAATTGTTGTATAATCATCCTACAGATGAATGGGCAGTTATGGATGGATGCATGCGATACAGTGCTGCACGGAAAGGGGGACAGGAGTTCTGTGGCTGCAGCTGACCTGGAGGGGAAAAAGGAGTCGGGGCAGCGAAGACATCTTGTTTGAACGGATTGAGAATCAAATCAAAGTGGCTGTGCCGGGAAAGAAGTTTCTCCTTCTCCTGTTTTTGGCATGGCGGAAGGGTAGGTTGTATGAACAAGAAAAAAATCAAAGGGAGAGCAATTTTGGGAATGCTCCTTGCTGTTGTGATGATGATCACTCCGCCTGCTTTGGTCTGTGCGGCAAACTGTACAGGGCAAGACGGCGGATATTCGGCGACCAAAATTTCTCATCCGGACAAGCCTGCAAAGACGGCTGACGGAATTGTGGACTATGTCGGAAACGGTGTTGTGTCGGCTTCAGATCAAGGTCAGGGGGACCGGGGACAAAATTACTCCTGGGCGGCGATTGAATACGAAGAGTATATGTACGTTGCCACCTGCTACAATGCGATGGGGAATACGCTGACATTGATGGATTCGGTTCTTGGAAATCACTATGATCAGGAGACGATGACGGCACTTCTGAATGTGATGTACAATGGATCGTTTTACACGGGCGAGGAAGACGGCGGAGAACCGGGAGGAATTCTCGTAAAGGTCAATACAAACACGGGAGAAGTGACGCTTTTGATGTCCAAGGAATCGACCGGAGAAAACTGCCTGTTCCGGAATGTCTGCGAATATGAGGGCAAACTCTATTTCTGCGGCGCGGTAAACGGTTTGCCAAGTGTGTATCAGCTGGATCCTCAGACCGATGAGCATCGGCTTGTCTATCAGGGACTGACGCTGCAGGAGTTTTATCAGGGATATCTGGCGGGAATCTGTACGGGAGTCCGCGGATTGTGTGAATATAACGGACAGCTGATCGTCAGCTGCGTGACAAAGGATGGTCCGCTCATTCTCTCCTCCACCCATCCGTGGGACGGACAGGAGGCGTTTACACAGATCGCCAGCCAGGAAGATCTATTCTCCTATCCGGCATATCACTATGAGGACAGCATTTACGGAGGATCGATCTGGGAAATGGTAGAATTTAACGGAAGCCTGTATGTGGCAATCTGTACCGGAACGCCGGAAAATAAGCCGGATGAAAATACGATGCAGTCGTTTGCCATTGTCCGCGGGGATCAGGATGCGTCGGGCGCCTGGAGCTGGACGGCTGTTGTGGGAGATCAGGAGAACGACAATGCCAAATATCCGTTTGGCATTGACCCGGAGCGCACACGATCCGGCGCCTGCGTTCTCTGCGTGTATGACGATTTCCTCTACATTGGCGAATACAATGATGAGGAGATTGCCCTGGAAAATGTACTGTTCGATCTGGACTTTGATTTTATCAATGAGAACCTTCGCCAGTCTGTCAGCCTCTACCGGATGGACAAGAACGAGGAGATGGAACTGATTGTCGGGGATCCCACCGAGATGTTTCCGGAGGGCTCAATGTCCGGCCTTGGCTCTGGCTTTGGGCGCAAGGAAAATCAGTATATCTGGCGAATGACAGAGTACAACGGAAAGCTCTTTGTCGGAACATTCGACACAAGCAGTCTTTTGGAGCCGCTGGGACAGTTCTTTAACGGAAATATGGCCAATATGACGCAGGAGGAATGGGAGCAGCTTGTGGCGTTCATCCGGATTCTTCTGGAACTGCAGCAGAGTGCAAGCGATCCGACGGCCCAGGCGGTTTCGGGCGTGGAGGAGAGCGAGCTGGAGATTGCCCGCAAAAACCAGCTCAATGAATTGTTTGACACATACAGCGACGCGCAGCTGGCGCAGCAATTGATGGATGCCGCGCAGCAGACGGATGAGGGGGCTCAGCCGATTTCCATTTCGATGGAAGAATTGATGGAAATCGCAAAAGGAATCCTCACCTGCGGCGCATACATGAGTACGGCAACGCGAGGATTCGATCTGTATGTGACAGAAAATGGCGTTGATTTTGAGACAATTACCATTGACGGACTGGGAGATCCGTACAACCATGGACTTCGTGTGTATGCAGAGACGGATGCCGGACTGTGCATTGGCACAGCAAATCCATTTTACGGGACACAGCTGTGGAAGATTGAGGAAAACAACTGTCCGTCGGCTCAGTTTACAGACATCGATCCGGACAGCTGGTATCATGACAGCGTAGACTACTGCATTGAGAACGGATTGATGAATGGAACATCGGAAACGACATTCAGCCCGGATGCCTCAATGACAAGGGCACAGCTTGTGACGATCCTCTGGAGACTGGAGGGATCTCCGACGCCGTCCGGCCAGGAAACGTTCACCGATTTGTATGAGGACTGGTATCGGCAGGCCGTCCTCTGGGCAGCGGAGAATGGTGTTGTAAACGGAGTCAGCGAGACGCAGTTCCAGCCGGACGGTGCCATTACAAGGCAGGATTTGGCCGTGATTTTGTACCGGTATACGGAACTTGTGAGAATGGGAGACGTATCCGGACGGGCGGATCTGAGCGGATATCCGGATGCGCTGCAGATTGCCGCTTATGCAGAGGATGCGCTCTCGTGGGCCAATGCAAACGGGCTGATTCAGGGGGCAGAGCAGGAAGATGGAGTCTACCTGTATCCGCAGCGCAGTGCAAGCCGCGCGGAAGTTGCCGCAGTGATGATGCGCTACTGTGAGATGAGCGAGTGATCGCGGTGAGCGGATAAGAGGCACATTTTCCTCTGTCCGATCAATAGAGAAAAATCAAAAAGGATCTCCATTTGCAGAAATGCGGATGGAGATTTTTTTCGCGAGTGCACCCGCGTATCGCAGAGGATACGGAAGGGAAACTTCCCGACCCGATTGCTGTGCGGGGGGACGCTGTCATTTTGCGGTTTCGTGCAGACGGGGAGGCGATCTCGCACAAAACAGTTGCAGGAAGTCCAAAAAATTGGTATGATAGAGAAAACGGGGTGCGGCGGCTGTGCCGTCGGAAACGGGGGTTACACACAAAAGGAGGTCGTATGGAGCAGGAGTGCACGAAAAAATGTGAAGGATGCCAGATCGAAGGGGAAGATATTACGGAAGAAATATGTATGCGCTGCCGCAAAAAGGTGCGCACAGATGCCGAGTATAAAGATATGATTACCCGCTTGAACCGCATCGAGGGACAAGTTCGCGGAATCAAGAAGATGGTGGAAAAAAATGCATACTGCGTGGACATTTTCACGCAGGTGTCTGCGGTTCAGGCTGCGCTGACGAGCTTTAACCGGAAGCTGCTCGCCAGCCATTTGCGCAGCTGTGTGGTAGACGATATGAAAAATGGAAGAGAAGAAGAAGCCATTGAGGAGCTGACGGGCATTTTTCAAAAGCTGATGTAGGCGAATCGAGGCGAATCGCATCGGGAAAAGATGGTATACTTTTAAGGATGGAATCGAAGGCGGAACGGCTGGATTCTGGAAAAGAGTTGAAGATGGGTGGTGCATATGAAAATAAATTGGAAAGTGCCTTCCAATTGGAACAAGTTTTTTGTGGGTCCGGTTTTCCTCGTACTGGGGATGCTGGCGGTCAGTCTGTTTATGCTTTTTGTGGACGTAAAGTCCGGACTGATTTTGCTGATGTTTTCCCTTGTCATTTTGTATGTCTTATACGAAACGTATAAACGGTACGGAGTACAGATCGAGAAACAATTCGTCCTGTTTGGCGCCAATTACGCGCAAGTACAGAGAAGACTGATCCATGATATGGCAATTCCGTATGCAATTGCAGATGTCCAGGGGGAGCTTCTCTGGATGAATCAGGCATTTCTTGCCGCGACAGAGGCAAGCAGAAAAAAAAGAAAGAGCATCCCGGAGCTGTTTGAGGAAATCAGCGCGGATTTTTTTGCGGAGGAGAGTCCGGAAATTGAGAAATATGTCCGCTATGGAGCGAAGACGTATCGGGTTTTGCTGAACAAAGTGATGCTGGATTCTATTGTGGAGCAGCAGGATGGGCTGCCCTCCCACAATGAATGGGTGTATGCGGTGTATCTGTTTGATGAGACGCAGATGGTCCTCTACAAAAACAAAGTGGAGGAGGAAGAACTCATTGCCGGTTTGATTTATCTGGACAACTATGATGAGGTGCTGGAAAGTATCGATGAGATGCGCAGATCCGTAAGCATGGCGCTGCTGGAGCGACACATTACAAAGTATATTCAGGATTTCGGCGGAATTGTAAAGAAGCTTGACTCCGATAAATATTTGATTTTGATCAAAAAGAAAGATCTGACGCA
>CASGAH010000005.1 GCA_949299375.1 uncultured Eubacteriales bacterium
ACCATCCACATAATGGCATCCAGTGTATTGTAGAGAAAATGTGGATTGATCTGCGCCTGAAGCGCCCGCAGTTCTGCTTTCTGAACATTGGCCTGCTCCTTGCGGTTTCGTTCAATCAGAGCCTTGATATCGGTCAGCATGCGGTTATACTGTTTTTCTAGCACGGAGAATTCATTCTTGGACAACGGATGTGCAAGCGCATCCAGATTTCCGTCCGCAGCCATAAGCATGCAGTTTTTCAGGCGTTGAATAGGCCGCGTCATTCTTTTTGAAACGAAAATGTAAAGCGTGAAAGCCAGCAGCAAAGCTGCTGCAATAACCATCAGCAACCATTCCAGTGTTTTGTAAAATTCGGACATCAACTCCTGCATAGGGGCATATCCAACGATATACCATCCCGCCTTCGTCAGACGGCTAACCGCCACAAGATCCGGACCGATTTCTTCCATATAGGAATCCGACAGCGTTGTTCTCCCCGAGTAGCTAAAAATGCCTTCTGCGATGCGTTGACTTTCATTCCCTGCGCCAAACAGGGGCATGCCGTGTGCGTCGGCAATAAAACAGGAGCCTCCTTCGCCAAGCGTTGCTCCCACAAGTACATCTTCGATCGCGTTGGTACGAAGTTCAATCGCCATATAGCCTAAAACGTTGCGAGTGGCTATTTGCAACACGGCGGTTCCAAGCAACAGGCACGGACCGGTTTCTTCGCCATCAAGATAAATCAAGGTATCCGTTGCATTCACCACCGCATCAAAAATCGCCTTGGTACGCCCGTTTTCTTTAAGATAAAACAGGCCGGTTCGTTCATTGTAACCATATCCGTCCGTATCGAAAAGATAAACGTTCTCAACTCCTTGGCCGATCATTCGACTATCCCGGAGATCCTGAAACGCCGCCACGACTGCGCTGGCCGTCGGCAGCTTCCCTGCACCCGGTCCGTAGAACATCAGATCCCCCATGACCGGCCCTCTCACAAGAATTCCGTTCATGACATCGCTGACACTGTAAAGCGGATGGTCCTGTGCAATCATTGCGGGGCATACGACTGCCTCTGTCTTCTGGCCGTGCTGCCGGCACATTCCAAGCAGCTTGATGCTGCGGTTCATTGCGTTTGCGTATTCTATGTCTGTATGGCTGATGCTGCAGATTCCCTCCGTATGGATTGCCTCATAGGACACCTGTGACCCGAATGCAAGCGAGGCGAGGATGGCGATCTTTCGGCACGTGTCATACCCTTCGATGTCTGCGGAAGGGTTTCTCTCTGCATATCCGAGCTGCTGCGCCTCCCGAAGCACGTCGTCAAAATCCAGGTCGGTTCGCTCCATCCGCGTCAGCATATAGTTCGTCGTTCCATTGAGAATTCCTGTAATCTCACAAATCCGATCGGATGTCATGCACTGATTCAGAGAGCGAATGATCGGAATGCCTCCGCCGACACTCGCCTCAAAGAGAAAGTTCACTCCATTTTCTGCCGCAATCGCCATCAGTTCCGCTCCATGCTGTGCCACCAGCTCCTTGTTGGAAGTTGCCACAGATTTTCCGGCTTCCAGACACGCCTTCACAAACGTGTAAGCGGGGCGAACCCCTCCCATCGTCTCAACAACGACCTGAATTTCCGGGTCGTTCACAATGCTTTGATAATCTTTTACGATTTTATCTGCAAACGGGTCCCCTGGAAAATCTCTCAGGTCGAGTATCGATTGAAGCACAATCTCCTCCCCCGCTTTCTGTCTGATGCACTCCCGATTGTTTTGCAAAACCCAGGCAACACCAGAACCGATGTTGCCATATCCCATAATAGCTGCTTTAACCATTTCGCCTCCATCTTACCCTATCTGTTCAAATTTTATTTCTGTCGGCCGCCTTAGAACCATTTGTCCGGGGCTTCCGCACATTTCTGGCAAATGTGTTCCGATCCGTTCCCAATCTCTCACCCGCTCTGTCGGATCGATTCCTCCCTTGACAGAATCTTCATATACTGGATTCCCTCCAGCGCTTCGACACCGCCGATCATCTCCGCCACGCTTTCCGTATCGTCGGACACTTCAATGCTCAATGTGAGCATCGCCGTCCCATTTACCGGAATGCTCTGATGAATCGTCAAAATATTGGCACGGCACTGTGCAATCTTTTGCAGCACTCTGGATAACACGCCGCTCTCATCCGTCATCTGCAGCAGAAATGTAATGGTCTTGCCCCGGACGTTCTCGTAAAACGGGTGGATATCATCTTTATACTTGTAATAAGAGCTTCTGCTGATCCCTACACGCTCGACGGCATCGTTGATGGTCAGGACCTGCTCTGATTCCAGCAGCTTTCTGGCCTCTATCACTTTCAGAAGGACCTCTGGCACTGCTTTTTCTTTTATCAAATAGTATGTGTTTCGATCCACTTTCTCTCCATCCTTTCTTCCGGGTAATCGGATCGGGAAAGATTCCTCTCCCGATCCGCCCGCGATGCTTTGCTCATCTTGCGGCATAAGCCGTTTGATGGCCGTATCGCGCAAAAAGGTAAGCGCAAACCAATGTTGTGGACTCTGGCCTGCACTTACCCTTTTGTTATTCTTCTTCTTTCCAGGCGCCGCCGGTATTGTGCCATTTCAAGTAGGCGTTCATATACAGATCTATGCCGCCGTCCAATACAGCGCTTGCGTTGCTGCTTTCCGCACCAGTTCTATGATCTTTTATCATCGTGTAAGGCTGCAGCACATAGGAACGGATCTGGTTTCCCCACGCAATGTCTTTTACTTCTCCCCGAATGTCGGATACTTTTTCTGCATTGGCCTGTTTTTTCAAAAGGAACAGCTTGGCCTTTAACATTTGCATTGCTTTGTCTTTGTTCTGAAACTGGGAACGTTCATTCTGGCACTGCACGACAATGCCCGTCGGAATGTGTGTGATGCGGACCGCGGAGGATGTTTTGTTGATGTGCTGTCCTCCTGCGCCGCTGGACCGATACGTGTCAATGCGCAGATCTTCCGGATTGATGTCAATGTCCAAGTCTTCCTCGATCTCCGGCATAACATCACAGGAGACAAACGATGTCTGTCGTTTTCCGGCCGCATTAAACGGTGAAATCCGCACAAGACGATGGACGCCATGCTCCGACTTGAGATATCCATAGGCATTTTCTCCATTCACCTGAATGGTCACGGATTTGATGCCCGCCTCATCGCCTTCCAGATAGTCAAGGATTTCGTACGTATATCCCTTGCGCTCCGCCCATCTCGTATACATCCGGTAGAGCATTCCCGCCCAGTCGCAGGATTCTGTTCCGCCCGCCCCGGCATTGAGACGAAGAATCGCATTGTTGTGATCGTACGGCTCCGACAGGAGCGTCTGGATGGTCATCTGCTCCAGCATTTCTGAGAAATGCTGCATCGATTCCTGGATCTCCGGAATCACTTCCGGATCGTTCTCCTCATATCCCATTTCCAGGAGAATCTGAATCTCCTCATACTCCTGCTCCATCGATTCATAGTTTTTGACTACATCCTGCAGGTTTTTTAGTTCCTTCATGATCTTCTGGGAGCGATCCGGATCGTCCCAGAATGTCGCTTCCTCCATATAACGGCTCAGCTCTTCGATTCGCTCACGTTTTGCCGCTAAGTTAAAGTGAATCCCTCAATTCGTATAATGGTCTTTCATAAGCAGAGAGTGTATATTTAAACTGATCCAACTCTACCATAACCACACCTTCTTTCTTTGTTCTGTTTTTGTCTCATTGTTTCCTTCCGCAGCAATTCTTATACTTTTTGCCGGAACCGCACGGGCAGAGATCGTTTGGATAGATCTTCTTCTCGGAACGGCGCTTCGGCGCTCTGGCGACAGAGTCATCCTTGTTCGTTCCGGTAATCTTTGCCACCTGTTCTCTCTCTGGCGCAAGTACAAGTCTCGTGTGATAGAGAATCCGAACGGTGTCTTCCTGGATGGAGGCGGTCATGTCGTCAAACATATCATATCCTGCCATCTTATACTCCACAAGCGGATCTCTCTGGCCATATGCCTGCAGGCCAATTCCCTGGCGAAGCTGGTCCATGTCGTCAATGTGCTGCATCCACTTGGAATCAATGCATTTTAAAAGCGTATTGCGCTCGTGTTCCCGGAGCATTTCGATCTCCGGAAATTCTGCTTCTTTCCCCTCGTAAAGCTTGACTGCCTTTTCTTTCAGTTCCTGCTTGAGCTGGTTTTTCGTATACGTGCGCCCTTCTTCCAGCTCTACGCTTGGAAGCGGAATGATCGGCGTGAGAAGACCGCTCAGTTCGGCCATATCCCAGTGGCTCTGATCGTGTTCGTCGGAGATGCAGTGGTCTACCGCGCCCTCCACAATGTCCTGGATGAACTTCATAATAACATCCCGCATGTTCTCTCCATCCAGCACTCTCATTCGCTCTTTATAGATGATCTCGCGCTGCTCGTTCATGACTTCGTCATACTTCAGGAGGTTTTCACGAATGCCGTAGTGGTTGCTCTCCACCTTTTTCTGCGCCCGCTCAATGACAGAAGACAGCGCCTTGTGTGTGATCTCCATCCCGTCCTCCACGCCCAGACGCTGGAACGTATTCATCAGACGTTCTGATCCGAAGAGGCGCATCAGATCATCTTCCAGGGACAAATAAAAGCGGGACTCTCCCGGATCTCCCTGGCGTCCGGAACGCCCCCGAAGCTGATTGTCAATTCGTCTGGACTCATGGCGCTCTGTGCCGATGATCTTTAATCCGCCGGCGGCTCTCGCCTCCTCGTCCAGTTTAATGTCGGTGCCTCGTCCTGCCATATTGGTGGCAATGGTGACAGCCCCGTGAAGTCCGGCATCCGCTACGATCGCCGCCTCCATCTCATGAAACTTCGCATTCAATACATTGTGCCGGATTCCTCTCTTTTTCAGAAGTCCGCTGACTTCCTCCGACGCTTCAATGGTAATCGTTCCGACCAAAACCGGCTGTCCCTTTTTGTGGGATTCCTCCACCGCATCCACAACCGCGTTTAGTTTCTCCCGGCGCGTCTTATACACCGCATCTTCGTGGTCGATTCTCCGAACCGGGCGGTTGGTCGGAATCTCAATAACATCCATTCCGTAGATGTTGCGAAACTCCTTTTCTTCTGTGAGCGCGGTACCAGTCATACCGGCTTTTTTCTCAAACTTGTTGAAGAAATTCTGGAATGTAATCGTTGCCAGCGTCCGGCTCTCCCGTTTGACGTCAACGCCTTCCTTTGCCTCTATGGCCTGATGAAGCCCGTCGGAATACCGCCTGCCCGGCATAATACGGCCTGTGAATTCATCTACAATCAGCACCTGATTGTCTTTTACAACATAGTCTTTGTCCCGGAACATCATATAGTTGGCTCTGAGCGCCAATATGATGTTGTGCTGAATTTCCAGATTCTCCGGGTCTGCCAGGTTTTCGATGTGGAATGCCTGCTCCACGGCGCGGACACCCTGTTCGGTGAGATGAACGTTCTTTTCTTTCTCATTGACAATGAAATCGCCCGTCTCTTCGATTTCTTCTCCCATGATCGCGTTCATCTTGGAAAATTCTCCGGAGGACTCTCCCTTTTCCAGCTGCTTTGCAATGATATCACATCTTTGATAGAGCGCAGTCGATTTGCCGCTCTGGCCGGAAATGATCAGGGGCGTTCTCGCCTCATCGATCAGAACCGAGTCCACCTCGTCGATGATTGCATAGTGAAGTTTGCGAAGGACCATCTGCTCCTTGTAGATCACCATGTTGTCGCGCAGATAGTCAAATCCCAGTTCGTTGTTGGTCACGTACGTAATGTCACAGCGATACGCTTCTCTTCTCTCATCGTTGGACATCGAGTTCAGCACAACGCCCACGCTCAGTCCGAGGAATTGATGGATTGCCCCCATCCACTCCGCATCTCGCTTTGCCAGATAGTCGTTTACCGTAACAATGTGAACACCCTCTCCTGTCAGCGCATTCAGATAAGCCGGGAGTGTCGCCACAAGCGTCTTTCCTTCTCCTGTCCGCATCTCTGCGATTCGACCCTGGTGAAGAACAATTCCTCCCATCAGCTGAACGTCATAGTGTTCCATATTCAGCACCCGCCGTCCGGCTTCCCGAACAACTGCAAAAGCTTCTGGCAGCAATTCGTCCAGCGTCTCCCCTTTTTGGTAGCGCTCCCGGAATTCCGCCGTCTTGGCACGCAGCTCCTCATCCCTCATAGCCATCATTGCATCTCTGAGAGAATTGATCTTGTCCACAGTTGGCCGAATCATTTTCAATTCTCTTTCGCTGTGAGTTCCAAAGATTTTTTCAATCAAGTTCATAACACATTACCCCATACAAGTTTGTAGATACAGCGCAGAAACAAATTGATCTCTCCATTCTGTCTGCAGAAATTGTTGGGCTCCCATTTTACCCTACCATAACTTCTACATTGTAGCACTGTTTTTCATTTTATTCAACCTTTTCTCCATAGGTTTTTTGCAGATATTACAAATCCTGCCGCAGCGGCCGTCCCCCCTTCATTCGAATTCTTCTGCAAAAAAACAGATAATTTTCGTTCCTCCGTGCCCGCACCCAATTTATCCATTTTGCACAACGGTTTTCTCTGTTTCCGTTTTTTCCCCCATTATTTTCTCCGATCCCCTTACTTATCCACATTTTCTTCTTCGTTTTATACACCGGACTTTGCCCGGTTTTCCGGTTATACACCAACTTATCCACTTTATCCACATTTTTTCGTCTGTGAATCCCCCACTTTGCGTCCCTCTCACCCGAATGTCTGTTTTGTCGATATCGCACAAATTTTCACTCTGCGCTCCTTTTTTATCCTTCTGTCAATAAGAGAATTCGTCTTTCTTTCTCGCCCCTTTCCGATTTTTTTGCAATAATTTTTAAGAACATTTTCTTCCTCTCTTATATTTTCTCTTTTTGTAAATTTTTCATGAAATTGTAGTGTCGTTTCAATAAGTTGTTGCTTTTTTTTTCAATGTATGGTACACTGTTGCTATGATGTCGCAGCCAAAACATTTGGCAAAGTCGCCGCGAAAATCAAACAATGTCTTTTTTGGATCGTCCCGGGACATTCCAAAAAGGACATTTGAAGATAAGGAGGACACGATATGAATTTTATTATTACTGGCAGAAACATTGAAGTCACCGATGGCTTACGTTCCGCAGTGGAGGAAAAGATCGGGAAGCTGGAGAAGTATTTCACCCCGGATGTCGATGTCTATGTCACGCTCAGTGTACAAAAGGACCGTCAAAAAATCGAAGTCACGATTCCGGTAAAGGGCAGCATCATCCGTTCGGAGCAGACAAGCAGCGATATGTACGTATCCATTGACCTAGTAGAGGAAATTATTGAGCGCCAGCTGAAAAAATATAAGACCAAGCTGACCGCGCAGAAGCAGAGCGCCCCCTCCTTCAGCAGAGCATTTCTGGAAGAAGAGTACGAAGATACCGACAAGATTAGAATCGTCCGCACAAAGCGCTTCGGCATCAAGCCGATGGATCCCGAGGAAGCCTGTGTTCAGATGGAATTGCTCGGACATTCCTTCTACGTATTTTCCAACAGCGAGACAGACGAGGTAAACGTTGTCTACAAGAGAAAAGATGGCACATACGGATTGATTGAGCCGGATTTTGAATAAACCAATTCATTGTGAACATCCGCAACATCTGGCAACATCTGCAACAGGAAGGAACCCCAAACGTCCTCTCAAGGACATTTGGGGTTCCTTCCTGTTTTATTTCACCTATTTTTTATCCTAAAATAGAAACTGCACAAGCTGGCTGCTTGTAGTACATATTGTCTACTCCAATTCCAGCAGATGGATTTTTGGCATGTACAATCTTTCCATTTCCAACGTAGATGGCAACGTGTCCGATTTTGCTGCCGTTATAGTAGAAGACAAGGTCTCCCGGCTGCACTTCACTCAGTGCAATTCTTCTTCCCATCGTAGACTGTGCTGCAGCCGTACGCTTTAATGTAATTCCAGCGATGTTGCGGTACAGGCAAAGGGTAAATCCGGAGCAGTCTACCGCACCGCCAACGGTTAAATTCGTTCCGCCCAGTACATAGTTGCATCTGCCCGGCCATTTGAGCGCCTCTGCTGCCAATGCCTGACGAACCGCAGCGACATTTCCAACAGACGGTGTGGACGGCGTCGATGGTGTGGAAGGTGTCGATGGTGCGCTTGGCTTTGGCGTCGTGGTTGTGCTGGAGGAAGATCCTGATGCGGAGGAGGAGCTGGAGTTTGCTGCCGCTGCGGCTGCGGCTGCAGCGGCGGCGGCTGCCTCAGCGGCTCTCTTTTCTTCTACCTCTGCAACCTTGTCCTTTGCACTCTGAAGATATGTCTCTCCCTTTGCAGCTTCCTTCTGGCCAAGGGTGATGACTTCTTCTGCCTCGTAGTTTTCTCCAATTGCAACAATGCTCTCTGCAAGCGTGATATATTCCTGCGCGGATTTTACTGCTTTCGTGTAAGCTCCGCTCTCCATGTTGTCCTGATATGCTGCATAGACAGTTTCCAGATTTGCCTGAACGCTCTCTGCTTCCGCCTGTGCCTTCTTCAGATTCCGAGCAGCCTCTTCCTCCCGAATCTTCTGTGCATACTCTTCCTTCGTCAATGCCCATTCGAAAATATACTGAACGTTCAGATATTCCTCTGCGACATATCCCTCTTCTTCGTTCTCTGTAAGAACTTTTACAAATCCTTCTTCTGCTTCTCCCTCGATCAGGCAGGTGTCCCCTTCCTGCATGTTCACAATGACAGCTCCCTGAAGGCTCGGCTCTTCTCTCAGACGAAGCGCTGCTGTATCAACCGTTCCCTGCTTCTGGAAGATCTCCTCAGCAAGTGTTCTTGCCTCTTTTCCAACGATTACATAATCGCTGTGAATATATCCTTCTGTGTTTCCGGATGTCACCTGATACCAGAGTCCGTCTTCGCCCTCCAGCACATCCTCCACAACAACGGCATTGTTGTGATATGCCTTTCCGACGATGTTTTCCTCATTCTCTGTCGTTGCAGAAGAGCGGATGTTTACCTTTCCATCGCACTGCACAATTCCCAGATGATTCAGCATATTTTTGTAAGAAGCATCGCTGTCTTCTTTCAGCTCAAAATCGCGGTTCTTTGCGATCCGAACGGTCTGACCGTCCTGATAAATTGTTGCGCTCTCTGCGCTCTCCTTCATAACAGTCAAATCTTTTGAGAGAGAATATGTATTTTGTACCCCTGTTTTCTCTTCCAGGTAGTTTGTCATCCCTTCCACCGAAAACTCTTCCATTGGGTACGTTTCTAAAATCGTTGCGGTCTCATTGCGCACACTGTCGTTTCCCAGTCCAGCGGCTTTTGCTTCCTGTGCATTTCCTGCAATCGCCAGCACTGTCGTAAGATAAAGCGCCGATGCTGTAATGAGTTTCCATTTCATACGCGTTCCTCCTGATTTCTTCTCGTCCTTGTTCTCATCGATCTATGTCTTGTTTCCCTAATTTCATTCCACGGGTGTGAATCATTTGTTACAAGATTGTTACAACCAAGAAGATAATACCACGCTTTTCTTTCTTTGTCAAGCCTTTTTTGTCATATTTCTTTTAAAAATTCACATGTTTTTCTCTTTCCCGTCCTGTTTTCCCTCTGGTTCCCAAAAAGTGCCCGTCCCTCACCCCCGCCTCCCTCCCTTTTCTCTGCTGCATCGGACGATTTTTTCCCGCTTTGACCGCCTCTTCGGTGGGCACGGCATCCGTTTCCACATCAAAAAGGAGAACCGATCCCCTGTTTTACCATCGCAGGAAGCTTTCGATTCTCCTTTTTTTGTTTTTTTTGCGCTCTGTTTTTTTACATTGTCCCGCCCAAATTTGTAACACTTTCGTAATATTTTTTTGTCTTTTCCCCCCAAAAACGCGCCGTCTTTGAATTAGAGTTCTTCTTCGATGGAGGAAATGGCGTTGGCTCCGTCTGAGGCCGCAGTAATGATCTGACGAAGTTTTTTCGTTCTCACATCCCCGGCTGCATAGTACCCTTTGCGCCCGGTCTTGCCGTCTTCTCCCGCCCGAATGTAACCGGCTTCGTCCAGGTCGACAATCCCTCTTGCCAGCTCACTCTGGGGAACGGTTCCAACCGCGATGAAAATTCCATCTACTGCAAGCGGAGTCGTCTCCCCCGTTTTCCGATGGTGCACCTGAATGCGGCTGACCCGCTTCTCCCCTTCGATCGCCGTCACCTCGCTGTCCCAGATCATCTCCACATTGTCAAACGAAGCCAGACGGGTCTGGAGGCTCTTTGCGGCGCGCAGTGTGTCTCTCCGGTGAATGACATACACTTTCTTGCAGAGTCTTGCCAGATAGATCGCGTCTTCCACCGCCACATCTCCGCCTCCGACAACCGCGGTTGTCTTATTTCGGAAAAAGGCTCCGTCACAGGTTGCGCAGTAGGACACCCCTCTTCCGGTAAATTCCTGCTCCCCTGCTGCCCCCAGGAGACGATGCGTCGCGCCCATGGCAAACAGGACATTTTTCGTCTGGTATATCCCCTGCAGTCCCGTCAGAATCTTTCCCTCCTGCATCTCCTCAATTGAGACAATCTCATCCTCGGCAAACTCCGCCCCCAGGTTTTGCGCATGTTCCCGAAATTTCATCGCCATATCAAATCCATTGATTCCCGGAAGGCCCGGATAGTTGTCCACCTCACTCGTATTGATGACCTGTCCTCCGCTCATATAGTTTTTCTCGACAACGAGAAGATTCATCTGCGCCCGGCACCCGTAAATTGCCGCCGCAAGCCCCGCAGGTCCGGATCCGATAATTACTACATCATACATTCTGTCTTCCTCCCTATCCTTTTAAAATCCGCAAGTTCTGGAACGCGTTTTCTGCTCCATTCGATCCTAGTATTTTAGTATACCACGAGTTGTCCCTTTTTTCCACATTTTCTTGGAAAATTGGCGCATTTGCTCCCCTTGCGTTTTTCGCAGAAAGACAGTAAAATGAAACCAGATTTCTGCCGGTTTCCGGATGCCCCTCTCCTCCGTCAAACCGGACAGACACAGCAAAGAAACGAGGAAAACGAAAAAACGCTATGAAAACAGCACTGATTACCGGATCTTCCCGCGGCATCGGCAAGGCCATCGCCCTGGCATTTGCCGACGCAGGCTACGGAATTGTTTTAAACGGGCGCACGCCGTCCGCCGAATTGCAGGAAACGCACCGTCAGATTTCAGAAAAAAAAGTCCCCTGCCTTGCTCTGGCAGGGGATGTCGGAGATGCTTTGTTTTGTGAGCGGATGTTTGCCGAGACGCAGCGGCAGCTGGGCAGCGTAGATGTGCTCGTCAACAACGCCGGGATTTCCCACATCGGACTGCTGCAGGATTTGACGCCGCAGCAGTGGGACCGTCTTTTGCGCACCAATCTCTCTTCCGCTTTTTATTGCTGCCGGCTTGCCATCCCTTCTATGGTCGCACGTCAATCCGGATGCATTCTAAACATCTCTTCCGTATGGGGGGTGTACGGCGCCTCGTGCGAAGCCGCTTACTCCGCCTCCAAGGGAGGATTGAACGCTCTGACCCGTGCTCTGGCCAAGGAGCTGGCTCCCTCCGGCATCCGCGTCAATGCCATCGCCTGCGGCGCCATTGATACGGACATGAACCGGTTTCTGGACGCCGAGGAGCGCGGCGCCCTTTTAGAGGAAATTCCCGCCGGGCGCATGGGAGATCCCCGGGAAGTTGCAGCGCTTGCTCTGCAGCTTGCTCAGGCCCCCGACTATCTGACCGGACAGATCATTCAGATCGACGGCGGCTGGATCTGACCTGCGCCGTGGAAAAGATGCCGCCCGATGACGCTCATCCGGCGTTTTCGGGTTCGGCGTCCTCCAGCCTTCCATGTTTTTCGTAACTGCTCACCCGAAAGATACGGTTTTCCTCATCTACAAAGACAACTTTCGGAGTGTGGGTTTTGGCTTCCGTTTCTTCCATCTGCGCATATGCCATCAAAATGATCTTATCGCCTTTCTGTACCATCCGCGCGGCTGCGCCGTTTAGGCAGATAATCCCGCTTCCCCGCTCTCCTGCAATCGTATACGTGGCGAATCGCGCTCCATTGTCCACATCCGCGATCTCTACCCGCTCATATTCGTAGATTCCCGTTGCTTCCAGCAATTCTTCATCTACTGTAATGCTCCCTACGTAGTTCAGTTCCGCCTGCGTTACGACAGCACGATGAATTTTTCCCTTTAACATGGTAATCAGCATTGTTTTTCTGCGCTCCTTATTTCTCAAATACAAAATTATCAATCAGACGGGTTGTTCCGATGTAGACGGCGATGGCGACAAGGACCGGTCCCTCAATGAAATCTACCGGTTCGATGGAATCCCGGTCAACCATCTGCACATAATCGATGCGCGCCATCGGTTCTTCTGAAATCAGCTTCCTCATGGCATCTGTAATGACTTTCCCGCTTCTCTCCCCGTTTTGGGCCATCGACTGCCCAAGAAAGATTGCCTTGCTCAGGACAAGCGCTGCCTGTCGTTCCTGCGCATTCAGGTACGTGTTTCGGGAACTTTTTGCCAGGCCGTCTGCTTCCCTGACAATCGGGCATCCTACGATTTCAATGTCCATGTTCAAGTCGCGGACCATCCGCCGGATTACCGCAAGCTGCTGCGCGTCCTTTTGCCCAAAATATGCTTTCTGCGGTGTTACGATGTGAAACAGCTTGCTGACAACCGTGCAAACTCCCCGAAAATGGATGGGACGGCTTTTTCCGCAAAGCTCTTTTGTCACACCGTTCATGTCTACAAAGCTGCAAAAATCCGGCGCATACATCTCCTCTACCGACGGGTGAAAAATCAAATCTGCTCCGGCCGAGGCACAGACGGCCTGGTCTGCCGCCAGATCACGCGGATAGCTGGCAAAGTCTTCATTTGGCCCGAACTGCATCGGGTTGACGAAAATGCTGACCACTGTTTTGTCGCACTCGGACACCGAACGCTCGATGAGACTTTTGTGCCCTTCATGAAGATATCCCATCGTCGGGACAAGTCCGACACAAAGGCCTTCCTTTTTCCACTGTTTTACCTGTGCTCTCACTTCTTCAATTGTTGTTACTGTTTTCATGTCTTCCTCCCGGTTTCCGATTCCAATCGCCTGTCAATACAACTTTTCCAAAACTTCGTCGGAGATGGAAAATTCATGTTCCGGTCCCGGAAAGGTTCCTTCTTCAATCTCCTCCCGATAGGCCGTAAATGCCGCTTTCATCTGTTCCCCGATGTTCGCATATCGCTTTACAAATTTGGGCGTAAAGTCTGCATACATGGCGAGCATATCCTGATAGACAAGAATCTGTCCGTCACATCCTCTTCCCGCGCCAATTCCAATGGTTGGAATGGAGAGCTGCTCTGTCACAAGCGCCGCAAGCTTTGCCGGGACACATTCCAGCACGACGGCAAAAGCGCCCGCCGCCTCAACCTGTCTGGCATCTTCCAGAAGTTTTTTGGCAGCTGCTTCTGTCTTGCCCTGTACCTTAAATCCGCCGAAGGCGTTGATCGACTGGGGCGTTAACCCAAGGTGCGCCATAACGGGTATGCCCGCCTGGGTGATGGCTTTGATCTGAGGCGCCACCTCCGCGCCGCCCTCCAGTTTGACCGCATTTCCCCTTCCCTCTTTCATCAGACGTCCCGCATTCACAAGCGCATCATATACCGACGTCTGATACGACATAAAGGGCATGTCAATGACAACAAGCGCATTTTTTGCCCCTCTGGCCACCGCCGCTCCGTGGTGAATCATATCCTCCATTGTCACAGAGACGGTATCTTCATATCCCAGCACGACGTTTCCGAGAGAATCCCCGACAAGAATGCCGTGAATTCCGGATTCGTCCATCAATTTTGCCGTTGAATAATCATATGCTGTCAGCATGGACAGCCGCTTTCCTTCTTTTTTTGCGTTTAAAAATGTCGTAACTGTATTTTTCATATTTCCCTCTCATTTCTGCCGCCCGGCGGCCTGTTCTTCCCTTTGCAGACTTTGTGAATCCGCTTCTTCGAATCCTGTCAAAACGCTTTCCAACGCATCATAGTTGTCCTGCCTCTCGGGATGTTTTTCTCTTGCCAGCTTCAGCAAAATTTCTGACATCAGCGCATACAGTGCCCTCTCTTCGTCGCCTAGAACAGACAGATGCTTGCGGACGGTTTCCAGATCGGCGCGCTCCACCGGCCCTGTCAATGCCTGGACGGGATCTTTTCGCGCCAGTGTTCTGGCATTGTCCAGAAACAGCGGCAAAAGTGCCTTGCCTGCGCAATCCGGCGGGAATCCGCACTGCTGCAAAAGAGACGTCCCTGTAAAAAACAGTCCCGTCACAAAGTTACTGACAAAAACGGCTGCCGCGTGATATTTGCCCTTGCAGTCTGCCGAAATCACCTCAGCCGGATTTCCAAGGCGCTGAAAAAAATCCTGCCAGAATGCAAGATGCTCCGAGGCGCCCTCGATCGTAAAAAACGCATTGGATAAGGATTCGTCAGAGTCCCCTTTGCCCGATATGGCGTACAGGGGATGAATGGAATAGCCGAACGATTGTTTCTGCTCAATTTCAGAAAAAACGGCACTGGACAGTGCCCCGCTGCAATGGCAGATCATTTTGTTAGAGAAAGAAATGTGTTTCATGGAATCCCAGACAGACGGAATGGCTCCATCCGGAACCGTCAGGAATATCACATCACTGTCTGCGATGAGTGATTCCATGTGATTGTACTGTTTTGTACCTGTAGCATCTGCGGCAAATGCAGCAGACGCCTCTGTTTTGCTGCAGTATCCCGATACATGGATCTGATGCTGCACAAAATACGTTCCAAGCGTAACCCCCACTTTGCCCGCTCCAATAAAACCAATGACCATGAATATCTCTCCTTTTTCGGTGACATCCTGTAAAGTCCCATTCTGACCCGGTTTCTCCGACGATTCGGATTCCCGTTTTCTGATATAAGCTTCCCTTATGGTCTGATTTCCGGAATTGTTTCGCCGCAAAAGGCATCGCGCCCGCTCCGGAAGACGGGACATTAAACCAAAATGATGAATCGCACCGGTATCGCTTCCATCCTGGAATACCATCCGGCTATTCGTTTTGATCGGATGGGGAGAGATTTCTCTCCCCATCCGAATCCTGAGACATCATACCACGATTTCGAGAAAATGTAAAGAAGTGTGCATGTACTTATCCGGATACAGAGGGCCGTATCTCTGGCTTATTTTGCGCGCATCTCATGCTATCCGGGGCAAACAACATTGCGGTCCCCGCATCTGTTACCAGTTCTTTGTCTCCTCCACGGCCTGTCTGATTTCCCGGTAGAGCGCCACAATGGCAGGATCTTCTGTGCTGACCGGCAAAAACGGAAGTCTCGGCTCCCCAATCGGACATCCATCCAGATGGATGATTGCCTTTACCGCACCGTACATCGAAGGAAATGCGCACAGTTTATAGATCAGCGGCGTAATGATTCCCTGCACCTTCTTTGCCGTCTCATAATCTCCCCGGCGAATCAGCTCCTCCAGTTTTAAATACAGTTCCGGCATCGCGCCATACGTGCCGCCGATTCCGGCATCCGCCCCCATCATGCGCCCCGCAAGGTACTGTTCATCCGGACCGTTAAATACGATAAAATCGTCTCCACCTGCCTGCTTAAAGCGCATAATGTCATGCGCCGGGTCCGACGAGCACTTGATTCCGGCCACCCGCTCGTTTTGAAGCATCCTTTCAAAAAGCCCCATCGACAAGTTGAATCCGGTCAGCTGCGGGATGTTATAAATAAAAAACGGGAGATCTGCCGCTTCCGTGATGGCAGTCCAATGGCGGTACACTCCCTCCTCCCCCGGGCGATAATAGACACACGGGACGGCTGATGTCGCGTGGGCGCCCACTTCCCAGGCGTGCGTTGCCAGGTCAGCCGACTGTCTTGTGGACGCGGTTCCCACATGAACAATGATGTTCATTTCCGCCCCCACTTCTTCCATGACAGCTTCTACAACCCGCTTTCTCTCTTCATTTGTGAGAAGGAATCCCTCCCCGGTGCTTCCGCACACATAGAGGCTTTTGACCCCTTTGTTGTGAAAATAGCGAACGACACGCTTGACTGCGGAAAGATCCACTTCCCCCTCTTTGTCAAACGGTGTGTTCAGTGCAACCGTTACATTCCGAAATCTGGAACAATCATAGCGAGACATTTTCTATCTCTCCTTTCTTCTTTTTATGATGCTATTCAAACATGATGCATCCCGTTAAATCTTCTATGATAAATCGGATAGCGGCAGGACCTCTACCCGCTCTGGAATCTTTTCCAACAAGTCCTGCACGTCTGCTTTTGTCGCAAACTGTTCGGAAAATGCGCTGGCGCTTCCCGCCGCAAGCCCCATGCGAAACGCATGAGCATACGATTCCGACTCCATCCATCCCGCCAGAAATCCGGCAACCATTGAATCGCCGGCTCCCACTGCATTTACAAGCTGTCCTTGCGGCGCCTTGGCACTGTACGCCGTATTGTCCTCCGCCGCAAGAACCGCGCCCTGGCCAGCCAAAGAGACAAGAACATTTCTGGCGCCCATCGCCTGAAGCCGCCTGGCAAAAAAGAGCGCTTCCTCTCTTGTATGAATTGGCGTCTGAAACAATTCCGCCAGCTCCTGCGCATTGGGCTTGATGAGAAACGGATGCTGCAAAAGCGCGCTGCAAAGAAGGCTTCCCGCCGCATCCACAACCGTGAGCACGTGTCTGCCCTCCACCTGGCGCAGAAGATCCGCGTAAAAAAATGGGGAGACCGAAGCGGGCACACTTCCGGCAAGCACAAGAACGTCCCCTTTCTGAAGAAGCGCGATGCGCTCCCGGAGCCTGTCTCGGGCATCCAACGGGACATCCGGCCCTTTTCCGTTGATTTCTGTCCCATACAGATCGCTTATTTCGCCGCTCGGCGTTTTGGATGTGCCGTGAAGTTTGATGTTAATCCGGGAATTTCCTTCCTCCAGAAAAATCCAGTCCCCAAAAACGCGGCACGCATTTGTTCTTCTTTGAATTTCCCGCCCCGTAAAGCCTGCCAAAAAGCCGAGCGCTGTACTCTCCACGCCCAGATTGCGCAGCATTCTTGACACGTTGATCCCTTTGCCACCGGGAACCACCAGCTCCACATCTGTGCGGTTTGTCTTTCCTGTCTGAAATCCATCCAGCGAGATGTTGTAATCCAGCGATGGATTGCACGTTACTGTGTAAATCATCTCTTCTCTCTCTTTTCATACCCCGATTTGAGGGCAAATTCCATTTAAGCAGCACCGGTTACAAAACGGCTTTGTTCGGGCCGTGCAGACCGCTCTCCCGTGCATCACAAGGCGATGGCAGAAGCTGTTGCCTTCCTCGGGCGGAATGAGTTTCCACAGCGCCATCTCCACCTTTTTCGGATCTTTGACTCCGTCCACAAGCCCCATTCGGTTGACAAGCCGGATGCAATGCGTGTCGGTCACAATGGCGGGTTTGCCAAACACATCCCCCATAATGAGATTCGCGCTTTTGCGCCCTACGCCGGGCAGCTTTAGCAGCGCCTCGAATGTCTCCGGGACAGCGCCTTCGTATTCGTCCCGCAGCACTCTCATGCAGGCACAAATGTCTCTCGCCTTGCTGCGCCCAAGACCGCACGGCCTGACAATCGCTTCGATGTCTTCTTCCTTCGCCCCTGCCAGCGCATTGACATCCGGATATTTCTTGTAAAGTTCTTGTACTACAACGTTGACCCTCGCATCGGTGCACTGTGCGGCCAGACGGACACTCACCAAAAGCTTCCACGCCTCATCGTAGTCCAAGCTGCAGTCCGCATCCGGATATTCTTCTTTCAGGCGCACGATCACTTCAAGCGCCGCCTCCTCTTTCGTCATTGTTCCGATCCATCCGCTTTCTCTCTCCATCCGTCTGACGTCCTCTCTTTTTCTCTGCCCGGGGAGCGTTTGCCGCTCTGCCCGGATGTTTTTAGTCCATTTTTAGGATCAGCTCCAAAATGCGCTTTGCGCATTGCTCCATTTCTTCCCGGCTTAATACGCCCTTTTCTTTTGCCAAAAGGAGCCGGTCTGAAAATCCGCGCGCCATTTTCACATCGTTTCCGGCTTTGACTTCCTTGTAGTGTTTTCCCATCGTCCACCAGTCCGTCGTCACCATCCCCGAAAATCCCCATTCATCCCGCAGAATTCCCTGAAGAAGCTCCCGGTTTTCCGATGCTCGGTGTCCATTGATGATGTTGTAGGATGTCATAATGCACCAGGGATCGGATTCCGTCACAATGATCTCAAACGCCTTCAGGTAGATTTCCCTTGCCGCCCGCTCCGACACTCTGGAATCGCTGTTTTTTCGGTTTGTCTCTTTGTTGTTCAGGGCAAAATGTTTGACCGCCGCGCTGATGTGCTGGGACTGAATCCCCCGCACCATAGCGGACGCCATTTTTCCGGTCAGGAAGGGGTCTTCTGAATAATATTCGAAATTTCGCCCGCATAGCGGACTTCTGTGAATGTTGACGGCGGGTGTCAGCCATACGGCAATGTTGTTTTCCCGGACTTCTTTTGCCCCGGCCTCTCCGACCTGCTCTGCAAGCTGCGGATTCCATGTACAGGCCAGAAGCGTCGCACATGGCCATGCCGTAGCGGACACACCGCATTTTGGCTCAATGCGAAGTCCCGCCGGTCCATCCGCGGTCATCACAGATGGGATCCCGTATTCCGGCATATTTCCAAATCCAAATGTGTTGGCAACGCCTGTGTTCGGCTGGCCGCCCAGCAAATGGGCCACTTCCTCATCCGTCATCTGCGCCAGAAATTGATCCAGCGTCATCCTTCCCTCTGCAGCCTCGCTGAGAGGACGGATTCCTTCTTTGTATTTCTGCGTCCACAGATTGACTCCTGCCCGTCCTCTCACATCCGGGCTGAGGCCGTCTAAAGATTCCTTTTTGAGGACCGGAATTTCACACGCATCCGGATCGTTTGGCTTCGACAGCGGCAGGCACTCCGCTCCCCCGTCCGCAGTCATCCGCTTTTTCAGGGAAGTCGGCGCAATTTTCTGCGTCAGCTGTCTCACAATCCGATCGCTCGGAACCGAATACACAAAATCAAGGACGGATCCCTCTCGCACAGATGTCCCGACAAAAAACTGATACGTTCCCTTTTCCAGCACATATGCCGATTTTTGAATTTTTCCAAGGTCGTCGTAAGATGCCATCTGTCCGACCGGAAACGTCAGGGTTATGACCTGCATTTCCCCCGTTTTTAGGAGGCGGGTCTTTGCAAATGCCAGCAGACTCTTTTGGGCCTTTCCGAGGACCCCCTGCGGCGCAATTCCGTATACCTGCAGCACTTCTTTCCCTTCCAGTTCTCCTGTGTTGACAATCTGCACGCGGATGATGATCTGATCCTCTTTTTCCCCGGCCCAGACGATCTTCCAGTCAAACGATGTGTAGGAAAGTCCAAACCCAAACGGATAGATGACTTGCTCTTTTGCTCCCGGGATCGTCTCAAAATAGCGGTATCCGACAAAGATATCTTCGATGTAATTTACATACCGCTCCGATTCATGAAAGCAGCAGGAAGATGGATACGCCTCCAGACTTGCGGCAAACGTGTCAGACAGCTTTCCGGACGGATTTCCAATTCCGCAGAGCAATTCCGCGGCGGCGCTTCCGCCCTCCATTCCTCCCTGCCATGCCAGCAGTACCGACGAAATGGCTTTTTCCTCTGCAAACCATCCGGAGTCCAAAATTCCTCCGACGTTCAGGACAACGACAATTTTTGAAAAATAGCGCTTTACCGTTTCCACCAGGGTGCGTTCTGCGGCGGACAAATAGAAATCTCCCTCCTCAAACAGGGCACTCGATTGTTTCACGATCGGATCCTGTATCGCTTCCAGCGTTTCGTTTCGGTCCAGGCGGCTCGTCCGGTCCCATCCCTCTCCGGAAAAACGGCAGATTGAAATCACCGCCACATCGGCAAAATGCCGGGCGCCCTGATACAGCGGCTCCGGAACAGACGGCTCCGCCATTATCCCAGGAACTGCCCCGGATTCATACTGTTCCTTCACATACGCGCGGTAAAAATCGGCCAGCGGCGCGTAGATTTGTACGTGTCCCTTCTGCTTCTGAAATCCGTCATACAGATTGGTCAGAGAAGAAACTGTCACATCGCCGCTTCCGCCGCCTCCCTTGACATAATCAAATGTCCCCTTTCCAAACAGTGCAATTCTCGTCCCTTTTGCAAGCGGAAGCAAATGGCCTTCATTTTTCAAAAGAACCATTCCCTCTTTTGCTGCCTCCTTCGACAATTGCCGGTGTGCTTTGCAGTCCGTCACCCGCCGTCCGTCTTCTCCCAGCGGAATTCCGGGCTGATACAAAACTCTTTGCCATCGACTCATCTGATTTTTCTTCTCCTTTCCATGTCGTTTGATCTCTCACTGCAAGCTGCGGTATTCGATTCTCCTATGTTCAATTATACGGATTTTGAGGGATTATTACAAGTCAAAAGTGATTTTTGAGCGGACAAATCGGCATCTTTTCAAAGATCTTCCGACAAACAGACGCTTGCAATGAATCTTTCTTTTGGATATAATGGTCTTGATATTCCGAATGAATTCGTGTGAAATTACTTTCGCACTTTTGAGAAAGGAGCTTTGGCAAGATGAGCTGCTGTGACCTGAAATTAGAAGATTACTTTACCCGTTTCCCCCATGTGTCCGTGGCGTTTTCCGGCGGTGCGGATTCGACGTATCTCTTGTATGCGGCCCGAACATACGCCAAAACGGTTCGCGCCTATTTTGTAGAATCGGCATTTCAGCCCCGGTTTGAGCGGGAAGATGCAAAGCGGCTGGCCAGACAGCTTGGAGTCGAGCTGCGAATCCTTCCCCTTGATCCGCTCTCCATCCCGGAAGTGGCAGGCAATCTGCCGGACCGATGTTATCACTGCAAAAAAGCCATCTTTCAGGCGATCCTGCAAGCCGCAGCGGAAGACGGCTGCACCGTCCTTCTCGACGGGACGAACGCCTCGGACGATGCCAAAGAACGGCCGGGAATGCGCGCTCTGGAGGAACTTTCTGTCCGTTCCCCGCTTCGGGAGTGCGGACTTGAAAAATCACAGATTCGCCAGCTCTCTAAGCAGGCCGGACTGTTTACGTGGGACAAACCCGCCTACGCCTGTCTGGCAACCCGGATTGCCGCCGGGGAGGAAATCACGCCCGACAAACTCTCGGCAGCGGAGGCGTCAGAAGAAGATCTGTTTTCCCTTGGATTTACGGATTTTCGCGTCCGCTCCCAAAACGGACACGCCCGCCTGGAACTTCCCCTCGCACAGTTTCCCCTGGCGCTAAAGCATCGGGAAGAAATTCTTCACAGGCTAAAAGCATATTATCAAACGGTATCTCTAAATTTGGAGGCAAGAAAATGAGCGATTCCCTGAATCATCTGTTAGAAAGTGTTAGAAATGGAACCGTTTCTGTGGAAGAAGCGGCATTGGAACTGAAAAAGAAGCCATTTGAGGACATCGGATATGCCAAAGTGGATCTGCACCGGAAGCTTCGTCAGGGCGCTGCCGAAGTCATTTACGGGGCCGGCAAGACGCCGGAGCAGATTGTCGGAATTGCCGATGCGATGAAGCGAAACGGACAGACTGTCATCCTCATCACCCGCTTGTCCGAGGCGTCCGCCATGCAGATTCAAAAACAGCACCCGCTGCAATACTACAAAGACGCCCGGTGCGGCGTCATCGGGACAATCCCCGAGCCAGACGGGATTGGAACCATTGTCGTTGCCACCGGCGGGACAAGCGACATTCCTGTGGCGGAAGAGGCCGCAATCACCGCCTCAGTTCTTGGAAGCCGCGTCGTCCGCTTGTACGACGTCGGAGTTGCCGGACTGCACCGGACATTGGCTCATCTGGACGACCTGATGGGTGCGTCGGTCATCATTGCCGTCGCCGGGATGGAAGGTGCGCTTGCCAGCGTCATCGGAGGACTTGCCGACTGCCCGGTTATCGCGGTTCCCACAAGCGTCGGCTATGGGGCTTCCTTCGGCGGTCTTGCCGCATTGCTCTCTATGCTGAACTCCTGCGCAAGCGGGGTATCCGTTGTCAACATCGACAACGGGTTCGGCGCCGGATTTCTCGCCAACCGGATCAACCATCTCCACCGGAAGGCCGAAACCACTTGCGGATGCGAAACCAAACCGTAAACAACGGCTTCCGAAATGGAAACAGCTTCATCCAGAGATATGAGGCAAGTCTCCATTTCCATCCGGAACAGACAATCTCATTTCCTCTGTGCGTCAAACAGACCACCCGGGCGCGGACACAGGAAATGGGAAATGTCCCGTCCCGGAAGAAATTCCCGTCCCCGGTCGTTTCTACTCCCTTTTTCGTAATCTTTGTCACCCGATGGAGCAGGTAATTTCCAAACGGGGTCTGCAATAAAATAATGTCCCCTGTCCGAAGATCCTCCCCGATACAGGATTCCACCGTCACCTGATCTCTTCCGTGGCACAAGAGCGGCCACATACTCATTCCCGTGACAGTAAAAGCAGCCTGCCGGTTCTGGGCAAGCTGCTCCATAATCAAAGGGAACAGGACCCGGGCTGGAATTTGCTTTCTTTCTCTCTCCATTGCGGCAATCCCTCCAACGCTGTCTGAAGAATCTCTACCGATTCTGGATCCGGTCTGCACTTGAAACGGATCACCGGAATCTTCCGCAGCAATTCCTCCAGAATGTCCATTGCTTTTCCGCTCTGCCCGGCATCCCATGTAGGACAGAGAATATGGGGAAGAACCGCACCGAACGCCTGCAGCTGTTCCACCCGGTATGCCTCATTTTTCTCCCCGCGCTCCAGCACAGCGATCGCTTTTATGGGAACGCTCCGGTTGATCTGTTCCCCGCTCGTCCCCGACCATGGCAAGCCATATCCGGTCCAGATCCCATCCGCCTTCCTGCACACAGCCCGGTCTCCGTTGAGAATCAGCGCATTCCGTTTGTCCCTCCACAGTCTCGCGTGCGTCGTCTTTCCGGTTCCAGATGGTGCACAGAGAATCACGCCTTTTCCCTCATACTCCATCAAAACGCCGTGGAGGGTGAGAATCCCCGAATCCAACATGCAGGCGGGGACAATGTGACATAAGTACTCAAAAGCCGTCTGTCCCCGGGTAGCACTGTGATCCTCCAGCAAAACAACCTCGCTCCTGTCACGGCTCACCCGGTAAGAAAGGAAAACCTCCCCATTCTTCTTTCGCACTGACCGCCAGAGCGTGCTGCCATCCGACAGCGCAGACACTTGGCGAAGGAAAAATCCTTCCTGAACCTCATACATTCTCTCCGAGACAGAAGGGAGCGCCTCCCCGAGGTCTCGATTTCGAAACCAGAGATCCGGCGCAGACGCCCGCGCAATGCGGTAGGGATCCAGCTTCCACTTCCAAAACTCCGAAAACTCCCCTCTCGCAAACCCGTCAAAAGAATATACGACTCCTGCAAAAAAGACTCTAAAAAAATCCGGCATCTATTATGACCAGCTTGGGCTTGGATTGTCTGGAATTACGGTCGTGCCCTCTCCAGCATATGGGTTTCCAGATTCGCCTCCACTAGCTCTGAGTATGTTATCAAGGATTTTTATCTGATCCTGTGTCGCATCGGTTCCACCTGGATGCTCATCCGAATAATACATCACATTAATTAAATTTAATGTACATGAGCCTTCCATAATCTGAAATGATACGTATCCTTCTCCCGGTATATCACAATATAAAAGATTGTCCGTCCCGTGATATCCCCAACAGGTATTTGCCACTGCCTCTTTGCTTCTCAGCTCTACAAATTCCATCGCTGGTTTTTCATATTTTATTTTTGTTTCCATGTTTTTTTCCTCCTTAATAATTCCACAACTGCGGCAGTGTCTCTGCACACATAATCCGGACATCCTCCAAGGTCGCCCGTCTCCGCGTATCTTGATGCACAGCAGACATTGCATATCGATTGATTGTCACAGCTTCTGCATTTCTCATTGGTCTGCGGAAGCTTCACTGATTTGGGGAAATCTTCCCACGCCTTTTCAAATCCTTTCCCGACGGCATCTTCCGAGAAGTTGTCCATCATCTGACATGCCAGCAATTTTCCGTCCCACGATATGGTGTAGTTCTGCATTCCTGCATTGCATCCAAACAAGGTAAGCCTTGGCTGGAAAACACTATCCCTGTTCTCCTCGCGGATTTCCGCGTACAGATTTTTCTCATCGTATGATTCTCCAATGTATTTTTTAATGAGATTGATTCCGCGATGAAAGGCCAGTTCCACATTCTGTTTCGGATCCAGCCGACACGATTTGACATCCGTGCAGGCTCCGCGTACAGAGTTTGTCACAATCCTTGTCTGTATCAGCTTATATTGCTCACCAAATTCCTTTTTCACCAACTCACAAATGTTGTCAAAATCCGGATAGTTGTCCCGGATGATCGTCGTCCGAAACTCCATCTGAGACGGAAGATGCATGAGGCGGTGCATTCCATCCACCGCTTTGTAGAATGCATTGGCATTTCCACATACTTTCTCGTAAGTATCCGGCGATGCCCCGTAAATGGTGACGCCAATCCGGTGCGGCGGATACTTTTGCAATGTCTCCATGACTTTGTCTGTCACAAGGGTTGCGTTGGTATAGAGTGTGAGAAGAAATCCTTTTTGATAGATACCCTCCCAGATTTCACAAAAATCCGGACGCAGCAGAGGCTCTCCCCCGGTCACAAGAAGGCTGATTGTTCCTGCCTTTGCCGCCTGGTCTGCCAGCTCCACCCACTGCTTCGCGGTCAACTCTCCCGCTGCAATCTCTGCATTTTCTGAATCATCGTGCCGAAAAAGACACATCTTACAGTGCAAATTGCAGCGAATGGTCAGTTCAAAAGTTCCATCTGTCGGATATCGTTTTGGCATTTCCTGTATTACAATTGGTCTTTTATCCATAACAATCCAACTCCCTACTGCACCGTCACCATATCATGGCTTCCAAGCTCCTCCAAAAAGTCTGTTACATCCTGAACCGCCTGTTCCTGAGGAATGCCGTACTTCTCTTCCAAAAAACGCTCCAGCTCTGCGCGTGTGCTCGGCTTCGCCAAACGCTCCCAGAGTGCAGCTGCACTCTCATTCAACTGGATATACCCGTTGAAATTTGCAATGTTGGCGCCGATGGAAATCAATACGTCTGTATCTGCTATTTTCCGATGGATATAATTGCCTGATGTTTGATATTTCTGATCTGCCTGATCTTTCGCTGACATAAACACCCCCACTCTTTTCATGAAACGTTGTGCTTCCATACCTGTTTCAAAACCTACACTTTATGAAACTGGGAGTTTTTAAACGTAAATTACATAAATTTTACAAGAAGTGTGAAAAAAGGCTTGCTTTTTTGCGGGGAATGATTTACAATTAGAGATGTACCCTTTGGGTCATATAGTGTATTATTTGAGAGGCGAGATCATTCGGATTGAAATTGCAGCACTTGATTTTGATCAAACCGACCTACAGCATAAGGCCTGAAGACATTCTCGATGATATGATTCGATGTGAAGTATTTTCGTCTAACAAATCGTTCTTCCTATGTGGCTTCTGATTTTTCGCACAGGTCACCGCAAGTTCTTCATCCCAGCCGAGATAATATTTTCCTGCCAGCATTTTTCTTTTTCCGTCATCATTTTCCTCCATAAAATTCCGATTTTTGTTTCTGATTTTTAATCGCCTTTGCGATGCGATACAAAGAACTTTCCGAGGATGGCCGCGCAGTATTGTTGCTGGATTGCCAAGCCATACCTTACCGGACCAATTTCCCTTCAAAATACTGCTCTTGAAAAGAAATGGCTTGCAATATTTCATCATCAGAATAGTCGGAACCATTCAGCGATACGATCCATTTATCTTCCACATCTTTGAAACGACGATATACAGCAATTACTTTCCCCTCAAATGATTGTATTGGTTCGTTTGTACCAAATACATAAACATCTTGTGGCTCCCCATCACCCGCGGCAAAACCGTCCGCATACCCATAATTTATCGGATAAATCATATCCGGGTATCGCGGATGATGGCTTCCAATTGGCCGATCTATTTTCCCACTGACTCTTTTCCCAATTACATCTCGCATGACCTTTTCTCCTGCAAAAACTTCTCCACACGTTCTATCCACTTTTTTCGCTCGCATCTGTATTCTAACATAAAGTCCCTAAAATGGATAGAAGAAAATTACTTCCCCGATCCGATCTCGCGATTTTCGCATCGCTCGATCATAACTCCTCGCTGTCCGTTGCCCGCCAGATGTCTGCCCATGCAAGGGACAGAAAACAGCTCCAGCTTAGTATTAAGCCAGAGCTGTTTCTTATTGTGATACGCTCGGAGGGCGACCGCCGTGCTTCACGATTGTTTACATCATGTCGAATCTCTGTGTATACTCAAAGTTTTTTTACAAACAAGGCGCGGATGGCATTGAGAACGGCAATGATCATCACTCCTACGTCAGCGAACACGGCAAGCCACATGTTGGCCAATCCGAGTGCTACCAGAATCAGGCACACGAGCTTGATGCCGATTGCGATTACGATGTTCTGATAAACAATTCTCAGACATTTGCGGCTAATCTTGATGGCCTTTGATATCTGCATCGGATCATCATCCATGAGGACAATGTCTGCCGCCTCGATGGCAGCGTCCGATCCCATTGCTCCCATCGCAATGCCGATGTCAGCACGCCGAAGAACCGGTGCATCGTTGATGCCATCCCCTACGAAGGCCAGTTTCGCCCGGGACGGTTTGATCGTTAAAAGTTCCTCGACTTTTTCAACTTTGTCCGCCGGCAGCAGCTCACTGTAGACATGGTCGAATCCGAGCGCCTGTCCGACATGATCTGCCACTTTTTTGGCATCTCCGGTGAGCATAACAGTTCTGTGAACACCTGCCGCTTTCAATGCCTCAATCGCCTGTTTGGAGCGGGGTTTGATCACATCCGAGATCACGATATGTCCGGCATATTCCCCTCCCACTGCCATATGTATGATCGTTCCCACTGCATGGCAGCTGTGATACGGGATTCCAAGATGATCCATCAGCTTATCGTTTCCGGCTGCAACTTCCATTCCGTCTACCATCGCAATTACGCCATTTCCGCTGATCTCTTGTATGTCTGTCACCCGGCTGCGGTCAATCTCTTTGCCGTGTGCCCGCTGAAGGCTCTTGCTGATGGGATGGCTGGAAGCGCTCTCCGCCAAGGCAGCATATTCGATCAGCCGTTCTTTTGTGTAGGGGCTGTGATGCACGCCATTGACTTCAAACACACCCTGCGTCAGCGTTCCTGTCTTGTCAAAGACGACAACTCTTGTCTGGGACAGTGTTTCCAGATAGTTGGAACCCTTCACAAGTACACCCGCTTTGCTGGCACCGCCGATACCCGCAAAGAAGGACAGGGGGATGGAAATGACAAGTGCACAGGGGCAGCTTGCGACAAGAAACGTCAGCGCGCGGTATACCCATGTCTCCCATCCGGCGTCCAGATCCAGAAAAATCACCCGGGCAAGAGGCGGCAGAACCGCAAGCGCCAGTGCGGCATAGCAGACCGCCGGAGTATAAATTTTAGCAAAACGGGAAATGAAATCTTCCGATTTCGATTTGCGGGAAGAGGCGTTCTCCACGAGATCCAAAATCTTTGAGACGGTAGATTCGCCAAACTCCTTTGTCGTCTGAATGTGCAGCAGGCCGGTCATGTTGATGCAGCCGCTGACGATCGAATCTCCCACTGCCACTTCGCGGGGCAGACTCTCGCCGGTCAGGGCGGCCGTGTTCAGCGTGGAAGCTCCCTCCACCACCGTTCCGTCAATCGGGACTTTTTCACCGGGCTGCACGACAATGATAGAACCAATTCCCACTTCGTCGGGATCAACCTGCTCCAATTTGCCTTCCACTTCAATGTTGGCGTAATCCGGGCGAATATCCATCAAATCACTGATGTTGCGGCGGCTCTTTCCGACTGCATAGCTCTGAAACCATTCGCCAACCTGGTAGAACAGCATAACCGCAATGGCCTCCAGATAATCTCCATTCTCATACACCGCCAGGGCAAGCGCGCCAAGCGTGGCAACTGCCATCAAAAAATTCTCGTCAAACACGCGGCCGTTGCGAATTCCCTTGAACGCTTTGCGCAAAATGTCATATCCGATCACCAGATAGTCCACCAGGAAAACCGCCAGCCGTACAAAGCGTCCGGCTGGTCCGAACACATCAAACGCTTCTGCGCCAAGAACCTGCAGTACAAGCAGCAGCGCCGCAGCAGCCAAAATACGCCACAACATCACCTTTTGCTTTCTGGTCATGCCAGCGGAAGGCCGTAAGCCAATGATCTGGAGAATCACAGCCAAAAGCGCCACCGCAATCAGCAAGCCGTTTACGATATACTCCTGCATTTCAATAACCTCTCTTTGCTTCGTTCTGCCTTTCCCGTCAGACTCCTCTTACAGGAAAATTTCACAGTCAGGCTCCACCTTCTTGCAGGCTTTGCGCACATTTTGCATTACTTTCTTCGGATCCTGTCCCTCTTCGAATTCCACATTCATCTTAAGGGTCATGAAATTCACCGTCGCACCTGCCACACCCGAAACTTTGCGGGCGGCATCTTCCATCAGGTTGGCGCAGATGGCACAGTCTACATCGATTTTGTACGTTTTCTTCATTTCGAAAATCTCCTCTCTCTTCTTTTTCAAACGATTAAACAATTGTTTAACTGTACTGTCATTATATGCGAAAAGTCCGCTCCTGTCAATACCTTAAAATAAATTTTTGCCGTTTTTCAATCAAGCCTTTGTCTGTGCAGGCAAGCTTCCCCCTAAAAAGATCCGCTTGACTCGCTTATCGATCGGATCGATCAAAAAAAGACACCCAGCACAGGCCGAGTGTCTCTTCCTCAAATAGGCATCTATTCGCACGCTTTTCAAATACTTCTGTCCTTACAGACACCAAAATTCGTTCCGGCATTCGTCAGGCGCAGGCGCAGATATTGGTTTTCTGTTTTGAAGTCTTCACCGTTCCGGTTCCTTCTTCGATGTCCCGAATGACTTCCCCTACGCATGGTACCGTAATGCAGCTTCCGGCCAGCGGGTTTTTGATGCTCACCACCGGTGTTGTGATGGTCGCTTCTACCTCGCTGCGCTCAAAGGCCAGATCGCAGCCCTCCATCTCGCAGTTGATCAGTTTCAGGCCTTTGCAGTAACACAACGGCTGTGTGCCGATGATCCTGCAGTTTTCAAAGGTGACATTCTCGCAGTACCAGGCGAGATACTCCCCTTTTACTACGCTGTTGCGGACGGTGATGTTTTTTCCGTGCCAGAAGGCATCTTTCGTGTCGAACGTGCAATTTTCAAACAGAGCATTCTCAATATACTGGAATGAATATTTTCCTTTCATGCGCACATTGATAAAGTGAAGGTTTGTGGATCGCATCATAAAATATTCACTTTCGACGTCGCAATCTTTCATTTCAATTCCCCGGACAGACCAGCCAAACTCCGGAGAAACAACATCACAGCCCTGCATCCTTACTTCTGCGCATTCCCGCAGCGCTTTGATGCCGTGGAGTTTTGTATTTTCGATGTTGATCTGCTCAGAATACCACAGCGCTGCCCGGCACTTCTCGGTCAGCTCCGAGTTTCGGATGGTAAGGCCATGGTCGTGCCAGAACGGATATCGAAGGTTGAAAAAGGTGTCCTCCACCCGCACATTTTTGCACTCCTTAAATGCGCTCTCGCCGTCGGCAGGGCCATCAAAGGAACAGTTTTTTACCAAAATACAATTCTCGCCGTAAAGGGCGCGTTCTGCGTCAAATGTCTGATTCTGAATGATTCTCATAAGAAATTCTCCTTCTATCATCAATTTTTGTTATTTTCTCTGCATCTGATAGAGCAGATAGTCGAGACAATCAATCCGCTTTTCCTCCCGATGCAATTCCTCCAGCAAATGCCTGCGGTGTGTAAAGAGAAGCTTTAACTGCTGCTCTTTGTCGTCATCCCCATCCAGCGCGATGAATTTCTCCACAATCTCATCGCTGCATCCCGCATCTTTTAGGTTTTGCAGTACCGAATACGCATACGGATTTTCAAAGACATCCATTTTCTTTGTTTTTCTGCTTTTCATACTCACTCTCCGGCGCTGATCACCGCGATCTGATTTCCCCTTCCTTCCAGAACCGGGTTGTTGACAACTGCATGGATGAATTCTTCCGTCGCGTCAAATGTGCCGATCCGCGTGTACGCCTCGTTGATCTCGGCATCCGCATAATACAGCACGATCCGATTCGGGTCGGAATAGAAGACATCTCCCGCATGCGCCTGCGTCACCGTCACACTGTTATCCGGAATGTCATAGCGGCTTGGAATGTCGTAGTATTCCATGACATCCGACTCATCGTAGCTGTAGATGGGCAGATTCCAGGATGTCGTTCCCACATAGCGGGCAATCGCCGCTGCTGTGCTGTTGTCCTCCAGATGCATGACAAACGGTTCCCCGCCGTTTCCGAAGCGGACGATGAGATGTCTTGTATCGGTTCCCGAATTTCCGTCTTCCGACACAGCTTTGCTGCTCGGCGCAGCAAAAGATTCCGAAACGGCTGCATTTGTTTCCCCAGGATTTGATTCCTCCGTCCCGGAAGATCTTCCGCATCCAATCGTCGTCATACAGAGTGCCAAAACCAATCCCACAAATATCAAAAATGTTTTTTTCATAACACAAACTCCTATTGTTATACTACTTTTCAGTCCACGATAGAAATGGAGCCTGTTTGTTCCTATAAAACTCCATTTTTTCACCTCTTTCCTCCGGATCGTTTTTCGGTTTCTAGTACAGTGAAAAATAAACGAGTCGCTATATCACGCAGAATGATTTCTTATGCAAGGCGGAGGAATGAGGCGTAGCGGTGGCTACGTCGATTGACGACAACGCAGCAATGAAAAATCAGGCAAGTGATATGACTGATTATTTATTATTCACTGTACTAGTATACTACTTCCGGAAAAAAAGATCAAATACTTCTATTTCAAGGGAATCACTGCTCCTCTGCAAGAGAATCCAAAGACGAATTCTGAATTGCTCTGCTGGAAAGGAAAGCGAACAGGAAAAAACAGTGCCGTCACCACCAATCCGGGAAGGAGAACAGTTCCGATCCCTGGATGCGAGGCGAAATTCCCAATCCCCTCCATCCGCATCAGCACCGCTGTCAGCGGGTCGGTGGCAAAGGCGCTGAGAATGGTTCCCAAAATGCTGCCAAGCAAAGCGACCAGCCCGAACCGCAGCGCAAAGCAGCGGCGCAGTCTCCCGGAAGAAAACCCGATGACGCGATAGATGGTCAAATCTCTTTTCTCTGCCCGCAGAAGTTTTCCCGCAGTGAGCAGCGTTGCCACAAGCACAAATAAGATCACCATACTATATAGAAAAACCATCAGCAGCCTCATGGCGGAAAGGATGCCGGAAAGGCCCGGCCACCTGTTTTCATGGAAGTACACATCCCCGCCGTAAGTATCTGAGAGCACCTGCATGATCTGCGGCTGGAGGGAAGGGTCGGCCAGAAAATAATGGCTGCACCACATATTGGACGTCTCCCGGCCAATGCGCGCATATCCCTCCCGGCTCAGACCTATATTCATCCCCATATCGTTGGCGCACTGATAGATCCCGCTGATCACATACGCTCCGCTGCCAAGCGTACCTGCCACAGTGACCGTATCCCCAATGGAAACGTCAAGATCTTCCGCAACAAATTCTGTCAGCACAATCTCCTCCGCCGTCCGGCATGTCTGGCCGGACAGCAAGTGGAACCGCTCCGGCTCTGTAATCACATTGGCAGTCAAATCCACGCCCTCAACCGACACGCTGGGCATGGCAAGATCGTAGCAGTCTGTGATGGCAGTATAACGCTCGATCGTCGCCTCCACTTCTTCCAGAGACGTCTCTCCCATGGGCTGAGCGGCAATGTGCAGATCTGCGGGGTGAAACGCATCCATAAGGCCCTCCCGTTTGGCCCCAGCCAGTCGTTCACCCGGCCAATCAAAGAGGCAAAAAATGTAAGCAGATCAAGTATTTCTTCGCTGTTTTTTCGGTTCAGCGCCCCGGTCGGTTCGTCCGCGAAAAGCAGCTCCGGCCGGTTGATGATGGCTCTCGCCATGGCCGTCCGCTGGGCCTCACCGCCGGAGACCCGGGAAGGAAGACGGTCCTTCGCCGAATCCACATGCATTCTGGAGAGCAGTGCCAGCGTCCGCTCCCGGACTTCTTTTGAGGACTGTCTCGCATCCAAAAAGCCTGCCACCGCCACATTTTCAAACAAGGTCAGATTGCTCACCAGATGCGTCTTCTGAAACACAAAGCCAAATTCGTTCGCCCGCAAAGCTGCCATTTTCTTTTTCGGAGAGCGAGCCAAGATCCCGATCTTTATAAAAGACATGTCCGGAATCTACCGGTTCCATTCCGCTTAACGCATAGAGCAGGGTAGATTTTCCCGCCCCGGAGGGACCCATCACAACGGTGAAATCTCGTCCATAAATTTCTGTGCTGATGTTTTGCAATACCGGCTCCGGTGCGCCGGGATACGTTTTCGTAATCTCTTTTGCTGCAAGAATTTTCTCTTTCATACTGCCTTCTCCAACTCCAGTTTTTCATACGGCACGATCAGCTGCTTTTTCCCGGTTCTATGGCTGGGCAGGATCGTGTCGACAAACCGCACGCAAAACTGCACGTACTCCAGCTGCTTTTCCCTCAAAATCGCTTCCATCTGGCGAAGCATCTGTGTCTTGATTTCCGCCGTCCGCGCATTCGGCGCCGTTTCCGCCAGCATTTCAAAGGCATCCGGCGCAGTCTGCCGGAACTGATAGTCTAGCAAGCCCTCTATGCAAAATCCTTCCACAGCCAATGGATGGAGAAAATCCCGATGTCCCATCCCATCCTCAAACCACAGAAGGTCCTCGCTGCGCCCGAGCAGAATCTCCGCGCGGGTAAAGGGACTTCCCTCCATCGTTTTTTTGAGCCGCAGATGGTCAGAAATTCGGCAGCGGATCAGCGGCTGGGCAAAATTATACAGACACGTCAGATACATCGCGCCATCTTCCACTTCGATTACGTTCAAATCGTCAAACAGCAGCATCCCATCCTCCGTACCGGTCTCCACGCCCAGCGCCAGCGATTCGCTTGCTCCGTAAATGTTGAGGAGAGGGCATTGAAACGTCTGTTCCAGAAAGAAGCGGAGTCCGCTGCTTAGGGGTTCCCCGCAGGAGATCACTCGCTTGATCTTCACCTGGACTTGACCTTCCTCCACCAGTTCCGCCAAAATCTTGATCGCAGATGGATATCCGATGATGATATTGGGCTTAAAACGATGGACATTTCTGACCCAATCCTCCAGGGGTGTTTTAATGTCCAGATACATCTGCCGGGCCCCCACACCATCAATGCCGTCCCCCACCGCCATGGCTCCGCCATAACGCCCGTCTGTGGCCGCGATGTACAAAATGCGGGGTCTTCCGGCCAAAAGTTTTAGAATCTGCGCCATCGGCATCCTCCACAAGGCTCCCCGGATGATCCCGAGCAGCATCGTGTGCCAGGCATCCTCATCATACAGAAAATATGCCGGTTTTCCTGTACTGCCGGAAGAGTGAATCACATGGTATTTTCCCTGATACGGCGTGCGGTCCGCCGCAGTTTCCGCGTCAAATCTTCGCAAATCTTCCTGACACAAATCCGATACAGTGATGATCTCGTCAAAGTGCTCCATCAAATCCGTTTTGTCCATTACGGGAAACGCAGAAAGCGGCAGACAGTCCAGCTGCTCCTTTGTAATACCGGCACGTTCAAAGGCATTCCGATAAAAGGGAGAGTATTCCCAGACAAAATGAAGCAATGTCCGAAGTTTCTCATTTTGCAGCTTCTTCATCTGTGTCTCTGTCAAACGGGTGTTTTTTTGAAGGATGGACAGATCCTTCAGGATTTTGAAAACATTCAAGTCTGCATCTCCTTTCTGTCAGTCTCCCAACCGGAAGGTGTAGTTTTTCCTATAATTCTCCCGGTGGTAATACTGGGCCTCCCCGGTGGTGAGGTTCATGACAATACTCCACTCGGTGTATTCAAATTCTCCGAAATTGTCCTTGCTGACGCGGTCCAGCGCATCCCGAACGTCCTGCATCTCCATCTGAGGCGTCTCTTCCAGCAGATTCATCAAAATCTCATAGCGTTCCTGAGACTGCTGTGTTCCGATCCCCTTCTTTTCTCCTTCTGCGAGATAGAAATTCGTGACCACAGGCGTTTCTGTGACGATCCTTTCGTTGTCTACATACTCCACCACCACGCTGCGGCCTGTGGAATCGGCGATGGCAAAGTGAATCATCATACCCATAGAGCCGTGAAGATCATACTCCCCAAGCAGCTCTAGCGCCTCCTCCACGCTCCCGGCCTGGTCCAGGAGAAGCCGAATGGCGGTGGTCGTCGTCAAACCCGGCTTGCCCGTATTCTGATCGATGACAGCGCTGTCCTGAATCATATTGACAGACACTGCCAGTCCCGCCTCATTCATCCCATCCAAAGGGGCATACAGCGCAGCCAGCGTTTTGACTGCATCGAAGTTCAAAGCCATCCCCGCCATACCGCCTGCGTTTTGGGTGATAAAATCCATGTTGACCGTAGAAATCGAAGCGTATCCATTTTCCGGGTGGGCTTCCACGACCATGGCCTCACAATCTTGCCAGTCAAAATTTCGTCCAAACAGAAACGCTCCGCCCGGACTCTGCACGGCGATGGTGCTGCATCCGAAAACGCCGCCAATGAGATCACCCATATCCAGTCCAGGAAGCACCTCCCTGGCCAGAAAGCGGATCACCTCCGCGTCTGAGGATGCCCCTCCCTGCTCCAAAAAACGGTCAAATCCAAAGTCCCCATCGAAGCGAACCGTAGATAACCCGTCCTCAAGCGCCGTAATCTCCGAAGAGGGCTTCACAAGTTCAGAGCCCTCCCTCTCATCCTCCTGGCGTTCTGCACGCAAACCACATCCGGTCGCCATCGCTGCGGCAAACATAAGCAGTGTCGCACATAAAATCCAGCGGGCTCGCATCTGTTTCTCACCCATTTGAAACTCCTCCTGTTCGTTCTGTTACACTATCATTATACGAGATTGCCAATGATATATCAAATACCAATTATTTATGACTTTCTATCATTGACACTGATAAAATTTGAAGATATACTAGATTTCAAGAGAAAACAACACGAACGGAGGAACGCGCATTCTATGGAATTTCGTATGCTGGAAAACTTTTTGGCGGTTGCCAGAGAACAAAATATCTCTTCCGCGGCACAGACGCTGCACATCTCCCAGCCAGCTTTGTCCGCCCAGTTAAAAGCGCTGGAGACAGAACTCGGAAAGCAGCTTCTGATCCGGGGCACCAAAGGTTCCCGCAAAGTGATCCTGACAGAGGAGGGAATGATCCTGCGCAAGAGAGCGGAGGAGATGGTCACTCTAATGCGGCGCACAGAAGAGGAAATCTCCGGTGAGGGGGATACCATCGCCGGAAATGTGTTTATTGGAACCGGAGAAACAGAAACGGTTCGTCTGTTCGCCCGGGTGGCGAAACAGCTTCAAAAAAAATATCCGGACATCCGCTGCAATCTTTCCAGCGGAAATGCCGAACATGTCCTAGATTATCTGGACAAAGGACTCATTGATTTCGGACTGCTGTTCACCCGGATTGATCCCCACAAATATGAGGCCATTCCCGTCCCCATTCGGGACAACTGGGGGGTTCTCATGCGCAGAGATGCACCTCTGGCAAAAAAAGATGTCATTTGCCCGGAAGATCTCTGGGACAAGCCTCTGATCGTCTCCCATCAGAAAGGCGATCCTGTCCCAATCCAGCAATGGCTTGGAAAGCAAGAGTCCGAACTTCGGATCGTGGCCACATACAATCTTCTGTTTAATGCCTCTTTGTTTGTCGCAGAGGGACTTGGTTATGCGCTCTGCTACGATAAAATCATCAACACCTGCGGAAGCGACCTCTGCTTTCGCCCTCTTTCCCCGTCTCTGGAAGTGCGGGGATATATCGTCTGGAAGCGCTACCAGGTATTTTCCAAAGCGGCAAAAACGTTTCTGCACTGTCTGCAGGAAATTATGACGGCAGAAGAATCCTCCCGGCGTTGATTTCAGAAATGGATCATCCAATCACAGTACCGATCTTATCTGGAACGTGTCCGCTTCTGCAAGCGGCGGGCTCGTTCTGCACACACGACAAAAGCATGGATGCTTCTTATTCCTTTGAAGCATCCATGCTTTTGTCGTGTGAGAACCCGATCCGGATCCTATATTTCTTTCTTAATCGATGGCGTCCAGTACTAGAAGCACCAGCCCGCCATAAACCAGGCTGATCAAGAGAACTACAATGCCTGTAATCTGAAGCATCTTCCTAAGCCTGCGTTCCCTGACCGCAAATCCGGCGATCAGTGCCGCAGCGCCCAATGCTATGCCCGCCATCCACATCGCTTACCTCCTGTTGTTGTTATGCCATTTCGATCTCCTTCTCGGTGAGAGCGCCTACGTTTTCCATAATATCGCCAAGATCTTTGATCTCTTTGCGGATCTTTTCCTTCAGTTCATCGACCTTTTTCGCCTCATCTACCTCAAAGAAATCGACCCGTTTCAAAACGATCAGCAGCACACCATCTGCACGAAACTGGAGTCCCATCCTCATCCTCTTCTCTCTGACGGTGGCCATCAGTTTCTCCATGAACTGGGGTGTCAGCACGAGGAATGCTGCATGTCCCGAGTCTTCTTTGACAGACCAGGCTCTGGTGAACTCGATGCTTTCTGTCTTGATCTCTTTGAAATATCGCGAGAATTGCGTCATTGTCACGTTATTTGAAAGCCTGAGCCCGTGACGGCAGACGGCCATCAGGCCGCTAAAGGACGTACTGACTTCTTTGATTCTTCTTCCTTCACTGTCTGTTGTACTATGTTCACACTGTATCTCAAACTCGCAGAACTCTACCGGCATCCCCCTCAGGATACCTTTTACATAATCTCCGCATTTTCCGATACGGTCACGAGATCCAAATGCAAAGTCTTCCCACATATATCCCTGATCCACGCTTCCCGTCTGGTCATACTTCTCCAGCTTGTCCATAGCCTCGGAAAGCACACCGGGAATGTATTGAAGCGCCAGCTGTTTTTGTCTGTTGTCCACTTTCGAAAATACGATGACTCCGACGAATAGAAAAATGATTGTCGCACACGCCAGCACTGCAATAAAAGCGCTGTTGTACGTTATGTCGAACATTCCGCCTGCGACGGCGACCACTGCGCAGACACCCATGCAGATCAGTCCAATCAGAAACATTTTGGAAGAGATTTTGTTCAGGGTGGCCAATCTCAGAAACTCTTTGTCCATCTCAGCAGGAGATGCGACCAATTCTCTTATTTTCTCGTCGTTCTTTTTTTCTGCCTCTATCTCATCGGGCATTTTTTTGATTCCCATCTCAAGCTGCAAAATACGGGCACTCCGCTTTGTCGCGTCACCTCTAAAAATGAGAAAAGCAGAAAGAATCATCAAACCAACCCAAACGATATTGGGGATGCTAAGATCCAATTGGGAAGAAATCGCGAGCATCAGAATCGTGACTCCGATAAGCACATAGCCACAGCGCTTCATCCACTCTCCCTGATTCTTTTTCCGTGTTACCGCCTTCACCTTCCGATCCGATGCGTCTATGGGACGATCTCTGTCTGTCATTGTCGAATTCCTCCTTTTCTCAATCGCTGCAGTTCTCAGGCATCCCCTTCCACGGAAGACATCCTATTCGAATTTCATTTTGACGTCTTCTTTTTTCTCATCCTCTGCCTCATAAAACTCCTTGGCTTTGTATCCGCCCGCAAGAAGTCTGGCCGGGAACATAGCAATAGAAATATTGAAATTCGAGACGTTGGCATTGTAAAGTCTTCTTGCTGCCTGCAGATGTTCTTCTGCGTCGCGGACACCGTGCTGCAGCTGTACGAAAATATCACTCGATCGAAGCTCGGGGTAATTCTCAGCCACTGCCATAATGCGTCCTGTGAGTTCCCCCATCTGCCGGTCTGCCTCGCCCATCTCACCGACGCTCATGCCGCGGCGCAGATGGATGACATTTTCCATCAGCTCGGACTCATGCTTCATGAATCCCTTGGTGATGTCCAAAAGCTTTGTAAGGGTATCATAGCGCTTTGTAAGTGCAACCTCTATGCCCGACAATGCCTCATCAATCTTTATCTCCTTGCGCTTGAAACCGTTCATGGTAACGACGGCCCATACCACTGCTGCAGCCAGTATAATTCCTATTATCATCATAGTACGTTTTCCTTCCTTTCTGTTTTGTCCCTCCGGTTCCGATGAGATCTCATCCTGAAACCATCCTGCATCGCCAAACTGCCAAATTTGAAAGCTTCCCCACACTTCACCTCCCCCAAAAAATCAATCCGATCTTCGCGATACCCTGCGCCTCTCGCGGTGCTGCCGATAACAAATCATAAGATCTTATGATTTGTTATCGGCATTCAATGTCTCCCCGCCTGTACAAGGCTTATCACACAGGAAAGAGGCTGCTATACAATTCTATTGTACAGCAGCCTCTTTCTTGTGTATTGAGTACTCAGGTACCAATTCAGGTACCAATTTTCAAAAGATGTGCCATGCGGTTTTTTTCCTGCCTCCCACAGTCATCTCGTCATTGTCCATCCCGTCCTAAGCAGCTGACTTTTTGCAATTGACCGGTAGGCCCATTCCAAAAAAGCAAAGTTCATCGCGGCAAAGACCGCAAGGTACAGCGGCATGACTCCAATTCCTGCGTTTTGCTGAAGAAAGCCAAACACAGTGGGCATAAACGTGCTTCCAATATAAGCCGATGCCATTTGCAGTCCAATCACCGGGGCGCTGTACTTCTTTCCAAAATGATCCGGTGCCATGTGCTGAATCGACGGGTAAATCGGCCCCATGCCTGTGCCGATCAGCAAAAATCCCAGCATGGCAATAACATAGTGGGAGCCGGAAATCAGAATCAGAACAATGCCCAGGGCTTCCACCGCCAGACCAATTCGGATTCGTTTTTCATCCCGGATCTGGTCGGGGATCAATCCGGAGATTAGTCTGCCAAACATCAATCCGCCAAAGATCAGAGATCCAAAGGATGCGATCAGTTCCTGGCTCATCCCCTCCTTCGTCCCGGCAAAATAACTGGATGTCCACAAAAAACAGGTTGCCTCCCCGGCACAGTAGGCAAAAAATGCGATCAGCGTAAAGACGACGCCGGGAACCTGCAGCGTTTCCCGGATCCCCGCAGCATCCGTGTCACTGTCGTCTGCCTGATCCACTGCCTTCCACAGCGGCAGCGAGAGAATACATATGATCAGAATCCCGATCTGAACAAGCGCGGTCCAACGGTATCCTTCGTTCCAGCGGGCATATTTCAGCGCCAACGCCATAATGTTGGGGCTGATGACTGCGCCCAGTCCATAGAAGCAGTGCAGAAAATTCATCACCCGCACAGAATAATGATTGGCCACATAATGGTTCAGAGCGGCATCAATCGAGCCTGCCCCCAGGCCATAGGGAAGGGAGAACAAAAGCAGCATCCCAAATTGGCTCGAGCAGGAAAAACCGATCAGCCCCAGCACAGTAAGTGCAATGGAAACGATCACAATCCATTTTGTTGCAAATCTCTGTATCAGCCGGGGGCTGAGCAGAGACGACACAATCGTCATAAACGAAATTGTCATGGAGACATACCCCGCATAAGAGGAGGGAACCCCCATTGCTCCCTGCATGGTAGGCCATGCAGAACCGAGAAGCGAATCCGGTAGGCCAAGACTCGTAAAAGCGAGGTAGATCACGGCGAGAAGTAACGATGTCATAATCCTTTCTCTTCCTTATGTAATGATATTATGCACCCGCAGCCATACGAATGCACTTCGCCAGTATATCACGTTCCTCTCATCCTTTCAATCCTCTGGAAAAAGAATTCCGCAAACCGTGCCAGGGCATCCTCTGCCCCACAGGCAGCATCATCCAGAGGGAACGGATCCTGCCCTTGAAGCCTCTTTTGAAAAAAACAAAATTTGCGTATTGACTTTTGTTCTTTGCTGTGCTATATTCAACGAGGTTAAATAAAGAAAAATCTGCCACCGGGTAGATAGGCGAAAGCATTCGATGCACATCGTTAGGTCGTTGAAGATGTGTAGATGAATGCTTTTTTTCTTAACAGGAGGTATTTGTTTATGAATGCAAAATGGCAAAAATCTATGTTGGATTACTTTACAAAAGGGGAAGTCGCATTGTGGTGCGTCTCCGCGGCCCTCATTGTCCTGTCCTTTCTTCTATTTGGCGGTGACAACCCGTTCACGCTTGCTGCATCTTTGATTGGCGTAACATCATTGATCTTTAATGCAAAGGGGAATCCGTTCGGGCAATTTCTTATGGTTATATTCAGTATATCTTATGGTATAATTTCCTTTACATTTTCCTACTATGGAGAGATGATAACTTACCTTGGAATGACTGCGCCAATGGCGATCTTTGCACTGATCTCATGGCTGCGAAATCCCTATGACGAGAATTCATCGGAGGTAAGGGTAAACAGGCTGAAATTTAAGGAAATCCTTTTTATGCTGCTGTTGACAGCGATGATCACAATTGTTTTTTATTTTATTTTGGCAGCTTTTCACACAGCCAATCTCATTCCCAGTACAATCTCTGTCACAACAAGTTTTCTTGGGGTATATTTGACGTTTCGGAGAAGTGCCTATTATGCACTTGGCTATGCGGCGAATGATATTGTGCTCATTATACTATGGATATTGGCAACCATTTCCGATCCATCCTATTTTTCTGTCGCTGTCTGCTTTGTCGTTTTTTTGGCAAATGATATTTATGGATTTGTCAATTGGTCAAAAATACAAAAGCGCCAGGAGGCCGAGGGAGCGCTGCTTTAAGCATGTGGCGCTTCCAGGCGCTCTCGCAGCAGCGTGTTCCTCCAGATTCACCGACTGGATGATGCCACTGTCTCCGTTGAAGACTTCTTTCTCGTAATTGTTTTTGATCTGCTATTTCCCCAACTAGTATAACACAAAATTGACATAATTTCTACAATAAAAGCCTTCACCTCTGTCTGAATATGGATGTACTTCCAGTCAGCAGCTACCACCATCGGGGGATCAAAACCATTGCCCTTTTCTGTGCTTTCCTTGACGCACTGCGTTGAAACAACATCTGCGCTTCCCATTCGGCCGTCATCCTAAGGCCAAGAAACATCGGATCAATCGAAATGCTCCAGGCTGCAAGCAGAAACCGAAAAAATTTATCCGTCTATATTGACACAGTGTCAGAGTTGTGCTATACTGCAATCACTGACACCGTGTCAATATAGGAGCGTTCTGATTGGAACAATCCATTCATGAAGGAGGACTTTCAAATGTTAGGAAATTTTTCGTACTGCAATCCGACCAAATTGTATTTTGGAGCGGGATCGCTGGAATATCTGAATCGCGAGCTGCCAAAATACGGTTCCCATGTCGTGCTGATCTATGGAGGCGGCTCCATTCGGAAGAACGGCATCTACGATGAGGTGCTTCGTCTTCTCAATGAAAACGGAAAAAATGTCGCCGAGATCTCTGGTGTAATGCCGAATCCGACGGTGGATAAGCTTTATGAAGGCGTTGCAATTGCGAGAAATCATCAGGCGGATCTGCTTCTGGCAGTAGGCGGAGGTTCTGTCTGCGACTACGCGAAAGCAGTGTCTGTCTCCGTAAATTGCGAGGAAGACCCGTGGGAGAAGTACTATCTGCGCTTTGAGGAGCCTTCCTGCGAGACGCTTCCGGTGGGCTGTGTCCTGACCATGGTTGGAACCGGTTCGGAAATGAATGCCGGCGCAGTCATCACCAATCCTCATACCCATCAGAAAATCGGGCACGTGTTTGCGGACGAAAAGATCATGCCAAGATTTTCTATCCTTGATCCAACGTATACGCTGACACTGCCTCACTACCAGATGGTGTCCGGAATCTACGACATCTTTAACCATATCTGCGAGCAGTATTTCTCCGACGAGGATGACAACACCAGCGACTATATCAGCGAAGGACTGATGCGCTCTGTGATTCATTCCAGCCGCATCGCAAATGGCGATCCGCAGAATTATGAAGCAAGAAGCAATCTGATGTGGGCGGCGACCTGGGCGCTGAACACACTGGTTTCCCGTGGAAAATCCACCGACTGGATGGTACACATGATCGGCCAATCGGTCGGGGCGTATACCAATGCCACCCACGGGATGACGCTGGCGGCTGTCTCCCTCCCTTACTATCGTCATATCCTTCCCTACGGTTTGCAGAAGTTCAAACGGTTTGCCATAAATGTATGGGATGTAGATCCAAAGGGCAAGACGGATGAGCAGATTGCCCGGGAAGGCCTGGTGGCCATGGAAGCATGGATGAAGGAACTGGGGCTTGTGATGAACATTTCCGATCTGGGAGCCACAGAAGATATGCTGGAAGGAATCGCAGACGGCACCATCGCCCTGCCCGGCGGATACAAAGTTCCGAATCACGATGAGATCATTGAGATTTTAAAGGAGAGTATGAAGTGAAAAAGACATTGATTGCTTATTTTTCCGCCAGCGGTGTTACCGCTCGTGCAGCGAAGGAGTTGGCAAAGGCCGTGAATGCCGATTTATACGAAATTTGTCCAGTGGAGCCCTACACAGACGCGGATCTGAATTGGATGGATAAAAAGAGCCGAAGCACCGTGGAGATGAATCATCCGTCCTGCCGCCCTGCCATCGCACATCCGGTAACGAATATGGAGCAGTATGATACAGTTCTGATCGGATTCCCCATTTGGTGGTATGTAGAGCCTCGCATCATCGATACGTTTCTTGAAAGCTACGACTTTTCCGGCAATCCGTCAAAGTCATATTGTTGTAGTGGTCAAGCTTTTTTGTAACATTTGTGGCTGAGATTTATTGGATTGTTGCCTGCATGTTATCGGAACTGTCAGCTTTTATCAATGGTGCTTCGCTTCTGTCCGAAATTCGTACAGATTGGTGCATTCATTCTTCAACGTGTTAAAGTACCTCTCCATCGGTGCATTGTCGTATGGATATCCAGCTTTACTCATGCTCTGGGTCACATGGACAGATTCACAGAACTCTGTGAATGCTTTTGACGTATACTGGCTACCTTGATCACTATGCAGTATCAAGCTGTCTTTTGCTGGACGTTGGGATTCCAATGCTCTCTGCAACGTACGGATCGCAAGTTCGCTGGTGATATGACGGTCTGTTATGCTCGCCACCACGCTCCTGTCATGGAGGTCTATGATGGCACAGTTATAGCGCACATCTCCATTTTTCAAAAACAGATATGTGAAATCCGTACACCATTTCTGGTTCGGTTTGTCCGCATGGAAGTCCTGCTTTAGCTTATTCTCGAATACTTTATGGGGCTTGCCTGGCTTTAATCCCGGCTTTTTGGGGCGAACGATGGAGCGCAGACCCATCTCCGTATTCATATATTTATGGATGGTTGTGGTGCTGTAGCTATATCCTGCCCGCTTCAGATAAACAGTCATGCTACGGTAGCCATCTACCCCATTATGACTGTGATAGATGTTGCGGATCTGCTCCTGAACCTCTGCTTTTTTGGCATAATAATCTGCCTTCCGGTGCTTGCGGTAGTTGTAGTAGGCATTCGGGCAGATCCCCAGCCGCCGCAAGAGCCAACGAACGCCGAATTCTTCCTGATGACCGTCAATAAATCGATAAGCCTCTAATCGATTTCCTTTGCAAAGAATGCCGCTGCTTTTTTTAGGAAGGCAATCTCCTTCCGTAATTCTTCATTTTCTCGTTTTAATCGAAGATTTTCCTTCATAGAGTCATAATCTTCTTGGGCTTGAGGGTTTGTCTGGCATTCTTTGCTAAATTCGCTGCACCACTTGGAGATGCTGGCTTTGGATAAACCTTATTATAGCACTTCACTTTGTGGATCAGGAAGCGGGCTGCCGGGTTGCAGGTCTCCCTGCCGTATCCGATGCCTACCTGGTCCCCATCGTTGTACCACCGGTACCCGATCCTTGCCATCGCCCTGACCAGTTCCCCTGCCAGGTTCTCCGCCTTGCCGCTCGCTGGCACCAGTTCCTCAAAAAGCTGATTGATCCGTTCGTGATTCTTCGTCATGTTCCGTTCCTCCGTTTCTGGTTTTCGTTTCTGTTTTCCCTTTCGGTATGTGCATATTACCGTCATGTGCCTAAGATAGCAAGCGGCTAAAGTACACGATCATCCGCCCTTATCTTTGGTACATTTATGGCCCCGGATTGACTTGATAAATACCGGTTTTAGAGCGAATATACACACAACAAAAGAAAACACACACCACACGGAGGGAACCACCATGAAGAAGAATTTTACCGAAATTGAAGAGATCATTGAAAACCGCATCGCAAAACTTGAAGAAGAATACGACCTTGACCGCTATGACATCGAGGAGATCCGGACGGAAGCCTACCGGGAAAACGGATGGAGCAGCGACCCCTTCCCCCTGGATGAGGAAGAAGCGGAAGAGCCGGAAGAAGAATGGCACTACCGCAGCATCGAAGAGCAGCTCGCCGAGGTCGGCATGAGCATGAGGGACTTCCTTTAAAGGGAAGCCCCGGCCCGGACAGCCCCGCGTGGGGCCTGTCCCTCGTGGTTTCCTTTCGTGTGTGTCTATATAACCAATCTCATGGCTGTATCTTTGTGCAATGTATTTCGCGTATACCGCTTGCTAATCTTGCAAACGGGAGGTAAGATACAGGAAACTGGAGGAGGGGCCTGATGATTTCGGGCCCCCATTTATCGTGGAAATTATCCTCTCCATTCCTTTTTTACAACCCACCACTCCACAAGCGGCAGCCGCTCTAAAAGCCCCGCGTCTTCAAGCCCTTCCAGCATCCCACAGTCCTCGCACACCGTGATGTCTGCCCTGCGGCTGAGCGCCAGAAGCCGGTTCCCCGCTTCCTCATATGCGCCGCACCTGGGGCAGCGTGCGCCCCTGTGGCGGCTTCTGCCCAGCCAGTCAAGGCTTTCCTTGATCTCCGTCTCGGAGGCCACACGGTGGCATGTGTCGGCGCCGTAGGCAACGTTCAGGGAGCCTCCGCCGTCCCAGCTGGCCAGGATATTCCCGGCGTCATCCACGCCCCGGCATACGCCCTGTGTCCCCGCCGCAGGGGCTTGCGGGTCATCCATACTGTCCAGGACGATCCGGCAGCCCGCAGGGAACTCCCGGCGGAGCTTCTTCAGCTCTTTCTCAGTGGGAAACTTCATGCCCCTTCTCCTTCCTGCCCGGGAAGGCCAGGCTGCAGGCTCCAAGCCGGCGGATGGCTTTCTCTCTGCCAATGCTGTCGGCCAGGGCTTGCTCCAGGATATGCATCGGGAAGTGGAATGCCCGGTATCCATCCGCCAGTACCTTGTAATAGGCAGGTGAAGGCTCTGCCAATGGATGCCCGTCTGCCATGAGGTAAACCATGGCGGTCAGCCGGATCGGGTCTCCGCCTTCCAGCGGAAATACCTCTACAGGAAGTTCCCTCTTGAAATAATAAGCCGGGTATCCCTCATAGCGGTCGAGATTTTTCTCATCCGCCTCCGAGATCGCCCACACTAGCACCGGTGTGTTTTTCTCCGGGTTTTCCTCAATGGTGGCGTGATACCGGAATAAAAGCTGCCAGCCGGTAAGGATGGCTGTCCCCACGATTGTCGCATCCGGCGTCCGGTATCGCATCTGCTCTGTTGAAAGGTTGCTGCCATAGGCAATGTAGTATCTCTTGCTCATAAATTCCTCACTCCTTTTCTCTTGCGGTATTGGTATATTCGCTCTATGTTTGGTAATTATCAAGGGATTTCCCGCCTAAATCTTCCACAAAGATGTGCTGGAAAGATTGTGCGGTTTACAGCTTCTGGAATTTTGCCAGGTAAGCCTTGGCCGGCTTTACGCCGATGCTGTCCGACAGCCCTTTGTCCAGGATCTCCACATCAAAGCCCCAGCGGGCGTATCCGTCATACAGGAGTTTATAGTACTCCATGCTGGGCTCGCCCAGCTGCCGCTCCTCATGGAGCACATACGCCATGCACTGCTTATTTCCCTTGAGCCGCCCGCCCCGCAGGGTTTTGACCGCCAGCTGGAAATACCGCTTGTAGTAAAATTTCGGGTACCCTTCGTAGCGGTTCAGCAGCGCCTCGTCAAATTCGCTGATCTTGTAGACCAGAGCCGGCACAAAGCAGTTGGCGTCCTGCTCGATGGTGGCGTAAAACCCGCTGCCGCTTTTCTTGAAGAGCAGCCGGTACCCTGGGATCTTCGCAGTCCCGGCGACCACGGCATCCGGGCATCTCTTTGCCATCCGTTCCAGGGAAAGGTTGCTCCCATAAGCCAGGTAATAGATGGCCGGCCGGTGGGAGACCTCAATACTGAACCTGTTCCATGCGTCCATTCCCGTCACCGCCTTCCTCAGTCTCTGTAACCTCCCTGGCTTCAAACTCCACTCCGGAGAAATCTTCCGCCACAAGGATGATCTGGCCGTTGTGCCACCAGTCGCTGACTGTCTGTTCCGCGTCATCCGGTGTGGGGGCCTTCAGCTCCGATTCATGGACGGTGACCGTCCGCCGCCGTGTTTCCGTAATCGTCACCTGGTATGCCCGGCCTGTTGGCTGTATCTGGCGTTCCTGTTTTTTCTTCATGGTATCTACCTCCTTCTTCTACCACCCAAAGGGCGGCCATGCCGCCCGGAGGAGTCCCGGTTTCCCGTTTTGGGTGGTGTCCCTATCGTTCGCTGTGCCGCCATGCGCAGTTGCCGTCCATGTTGGCAAGGAAGAAGTCCCTCGCCGTTTTGAATTCCTCCCCGATGAACCCGAGGCGGAGCATCCAGCACCGGAAGGCGTAGGCTTCGTTCTCGGTCTGCTGTGGCTTGGGGCTTGCGAAGCGTACCTGCTTGGCAAGCTGGCTCATGGCCAGGCAAAGCTGGATCATCGCCTTGAGGTGTCCCGCGTGGAGCCCGTTCTGCTTGCCGTCTGCCGGGGCGTCGAATTGGAAAAGCCTGAATTCAATCGTGTGCTTCGTGAAGGTCGCGTGGAGGTTGAGCATGTGGTACCGGCTGTCGTTGTAGTGGTGGCTTCTTCCGTACTCGCAATGCTGGCTTTCGTACCAGACATCCGCAAGCTGGCTCATGGTCGAGGGTTTCTTCCGGTTGATCTGTTCCAGGAATCTGGGGTCCACCGTCCGGCAGTATCTGCGCTGCCGCCAGGAATCCACCTTGATGGCTTTGGCAATCTGGCTCTCATGGCTCGCCATGATGTTCACCAGGTTGCGGATAGTCTGGGGCGTGTGCCCCTTGGCTCCGATGTGGATGTGGACTCCGCAGCCCCTTCCGGCGTCGCTCTTCATCCCGGCTTTCCGGAGAATCCTCACCAGCCCCTGCAGAAGCTCCATGTCCGCGTAGGTCAGAATCGGCGTGACCATTTCACATTTCTGGTCGTCCGGGCCTTCGATGCTCACGTCTCTCTGGAACTTCCATTCCCTGCCCTGGGCATCCCAGGCGCTCCAGGTCATGTAGCCGTTCCGATGCGCGGTGTATTCGCTCCGGCTGGTCCCAAAGTATGCGGCGGCTTTCTCGGCAGCCTTCTGGCGGGTAATGTTGTTCCCCTCAATCTCAACCCCGAATGTCTGGTTTTTCATGTTCTCGATCTGGATCCTCGTTGCTTCCTTCATGGTTCTTATCTCCTTTGCTCTGTGGCTTGTTGTTTTCCCTTTCGGTATGTGCATATTACCGTCAGTGCCCCACAATAGCAAGTCAATATCGGACCATAATGTACACAAACATTCCAGCTAAAGATCGTGTAGTTTATGCCGGGAAACGCCGTTGCTATTTACACATTTCAGAGTTAATATGGCTACAATGGGAGAGGGCCTCGCATAGGATCCGGCCCCCATTTTCGGGCGGACAGGCGCTCATGCGCCTGACGCCATCAGCTGAAGCTCCGTCGGGGAGGCATCTGCCGCAGATCTGTTTTCCCGGTTTTCCGCCGCCAGTCTTGCGGCTTCTTTGGCCGCCCGCAGCTCATCCCGCTTTTTCTGCGCCTTGACCTTTGCCTTTTCTGCCTCCGCCGGGGTGCGGAATGCGCTGTGTCCGGTAAGCTTCTCCATCAGGATCTTCCGGGTCTGTTTGAACTCATCGCCGTCCATGCCGATGCGGACCAGCCAGATGCGCATGGCGTACTTCTCGTTGGCAGCGTCCACCGCCTTTGCCTGGATCCGTTTCTGGTGCAGTGCCTGATTGTTCATCATTACCGCCAGGTGCCCAAAGGCCCGCAGGTGGTCCACATCCGCCGCTTCCCCAAATCCTGTAAAGCTCACCGACTCCGGCGTAATCGTCAGGCCGTAAAGACTCTTTCCATGCTGATCCTCATAATCCGCGATTGCACGGAAGAAATTTGCCCGCGTGTAGGTGCAGCGGTCATCCTTGAGCGCTTCGATCAGCCCCGCGTCCGCTTCAAAGTGCCCGCCGGTCGCCTGGTTGACCAAGGGCCCCCGGCTGTAGATCAGGTTGACCAGGTTTCGGAGGGTGGCGCCTGTATGGGCTCCAAGAGGGATCTCGAAGTTCATGTTCATATCGAGAGTTTCCTCTCCCGTGGCATCGCCGTCGGTATTCTCCGAATTTTCGGGATCCGCACAGCCTGTCCCCTCTGTGTCTGGTCCGGCACTCTGCGGCTCCCCGGTAACGCCCTCTTCGGAAACGTTCTCTTCAGAGACGCTGTCCGGGACCGTCATTTCAGGCTCTGTGCTTTCAGAATTCTCTGTTTCTGCTGATTCACCCACTCCGTCCTGGGCCTCCCGCGCTTCCTGCGTCCCGTCCGGTTCCCGGTCATCCGCTTCCCCCACCACCTCACCGCCGGTGATCAGCCCTTCGTTCATGAGGGCGGTCAGGATGTCGGCGTCCGCCTGTTCCTCGTCCACAAACAGGTCGCCGTCCCGGTCAACGGTGTAGGGGCCAATCTCATAAGCGTATCGCGGGGCCCTGGTATAGAACGGCTGCATCCCGGTCAGTTCACCCAGGCGGGTGGCAATAGTTTTTCTTTCTTCCGTATTCCTGTTGAATTTCAGCATATGTTCTCGCTCCTTTCGTTCCCGCCGCTTTTCTTCCTGGCGGTATGGTATTAATCACTCAGACGTGGAAAAATAGCAAGGCCGTTTCATGATAAAGTTCAGATTCGGCCTATTACACAATCCCAGCGCAGGAAACTGTGCAGTTTACCTCTCCTTGCCTATGTACCCTGGCAGGAGCCAGCCATACCTCTTCCGGTAAAGCCGGCCCCTGCCATGCTTCATTTTGTTTCATCAAGCCCCGCCGCCCAGACGATGCCGGAGAGGACAAAATAAGCGCATGGAAGCGCGATGCCATTCCCCCACAGGCGGTATTCCGCGCTGTCGGAATAAGGGTCAGCCAGCCACTTGCGGATTTGCCTTTCCGTCTTCGGCTTCTTCGCCCCGGTGGCAGCTTTTCGGTGTGTTTCAAACACATCTGCCCAGAAAGCGATCTCTACGTCAGTCGGGTCAGCTGTCCCAAGATCCGCGCACCAGCCATCCGGAAAACCCTGGAGCCTTGCGCACTCGGTCGGGGTCAGACGCCGGACAATATAATACGGCTCCGTGATGATCGGCGCCTCATGGTTGCAGTTTAAGGTCGGGCACAGGTCCTTCCCGATCTCCGCGTTTGCCTGTCCGGTTGCCATGCACAGCGGCCCGCCTTCCGCAAGCCTCCCGCCCTCCGCTTCCTTGTCCGTATCCCACCCGTTGTCCTCTTTGATGACTACATTAGGGTCTTTGTAATCCCTCGCCATGATCGGCGGGGACTGTTCGGCGCCCACCCTGGTAAATTCCCCGGCTGTGATGCAGTACGCCACCGCATGGCGGTCGCCGGTATCCAGTGTAAAGGATACATCCTCATTGACGCCGTCCCCCTGCGGCCCGTTCTTATCGGCCCGGCCGATCATGGAGCCCTGGAGGACGTAAGTCTGCTGTTTTGTCCCAGGCTCTGCCGCCAGCGCCCCAGACACATTTTTCAAATCCCGGACTTCATCGCGCTGGTTCTGGGAAAAGGCCACAACCGCGATCCCGCCCTGGGAGCAGTCCGGCCGCCCGCCGTTCTGGTCCAGCGTCCTCGCCGTATCCGCCTCGTAGAATCCGGTGTGCGGGTTTTCCGAGAGCATGGCGTGGCTGGCTTTGGAGCAGATGCCGTAGGGCACGAACACTGTCTGGTCATTATTGCAGCCGAGAGTAGCGGATTTTTCCACCTGTACCTGTGCGCCCTTGCCGCCTCCCTCGCATCCGGAGCGGATCTTCAAGGTCTGCGGCGGCAGTTCCTGACGGGTCTTTCCATCCATCACCAGCGGCACATTGTTCCCACCGGTACCCATCCGGCTGGTCAGGGTCTGGATCGTGTCCGTTTCCCCGATGCCGATGCGGGAATCCGCCGGGTGGTAGTCCAGGGCAATGGCAGCCGGAACCACGCCGGCCCGAAGGGTTGGGGAGGTCTCTTCCTCATAGCCGATGCTTCTGGCATTTGCGCTGTGCTCGGTACAGAAACCAGCGGCCGCAGGTTCCCCCTCATCCATCACCACAGGCGGGTGATGCGCCTCCGCCCGGAGGGTGCTGACCACATCCTCGGACACATCCATCCGGGAACCGCCCTGGTCGTTCAGGACGACCCGTCCCCATCCTCCCGCATCCGTTCCGCCTGCTGCTCCAGGGCTTTCTTCAGGATCTCCGGCAGTGCCTTGCCCCTGGCGGAAGCCCTGCGGAGTATACCCAGACACGCCTTCCGACTCAAATAAAATCTCTGGGGCACGTCCGCCTGCAAAATCTGCGACAAGAAAGATTCTTGCCCTTCGTTGGGGGACGCCCCAGTACCTAGCGTCAAGAACGCGGTATGCCACGCTCCATCCGTCTTCCAGGTAACAGTCGGCGTAGGGCCACCTGCCTTTTTCAGGCGGAGGCAGCGGTGGCGCTTCCGGTTCTTTGATCCGGATGACCTCTTCGAGGACGGCTTTGAAGTCCTCCCCTTTGTTGGAGGAGAAGGCCCCCGGCACGTTTTCCCAGACGATAAATCTTGGTTTTTCTCCATGTGTTTTCTCCCTCATTTCTTTCACGATACGGATGGCCTCAAAAAACAGCCCGGACCGTGAACCATCCAGGCCGCTGCGTTTCCCGGCAATCGAGAGGTCCTGGCAAGGCGAACCAAACGTGATGATATCCACCGGTTCCAGATCTGCGCCGCTGATGCCGGACACATCCCCGTAATGCCGCATCTTTGGCAGCCGCTTTGTGGTCACCCGGATGGCGAAGGGTTCTATTTCGGAAGCCCAG